>CANRFP010000001.1 GCA_947629895.1 uncultured Clostridia bacterium
GGCGTTTTGAAAAGAGTGATTGAAAGCGGAGCAAGCGGGCGTGTTATTGCGGGCATTGTATTTAGGCTTGAAAGCACTTTTGTGAAAAACATAAAAGGCAAAACAGAGGGAAGAACATTAAAAGCCCAAGCGGATACGCCATCAAGTGAGCATTGGATGTATTTTGCGGGGGAGAGAAGCATATTCACAAGAAAAAACAAAACCAAAACGGTTAATAACACTTTTGAAAAACTTGGGCTCAACTTTTTTGCGTGATTTTTCAAGCAAACTCCTCAAATCGTTTGACTTAAATTGTCAAATATTTTAAAATCTTATTGTATTTATATTTAATAGCTTGTCCAAAAATGAAAGAGGTTTTGTATGTTTGATATTGAAAATATTTTAAAGGAAGCCAAAAAGAAGCAAAAGACGATTGTTTTTCCAGAAGTTAGTTTTTCTGACAGAACGATGGAAGCAGTGAAATTTTTGCAGAAAAAACATATTGTCAAAGTGTTGCTTGTGGGCGATGCCAGCGCAATGATTTTAAGAGATAAGGCTTTTGAAAAATTTGATATTGTAAATCCAATCACTTTCCCAGCAAGAGAAAAGTTGGTGAAAACTTTGTATGAAAAGAGAAAAGACAAAGGACTGACTTTGCAGCAGGCAGACGAACTTGAAAAAGACCCATATTATTTTGCCACACTTCTTGTGGAATGCGGCTATGCTGACGGAATGGTGTCTGGAGCGGAAGGCACAACCGCAACAAGCATTCGTCCAGCACTCCAAATCATAAAGAGCAAAAATAAACAGCCTGTTTCTTCTTGCTTTTTGATTTATGGAAAAAACAAGTTTTTGAAAAATAAGGCGCTTGTGCTTGCAGATTGTGGCATTATTCAAAATCCGGATGCGGACACACTTTTTGTTATTGCCAGCCAAACTGTTGACAGCGCAAAAATATTTGGAATAGAGCCAAAAGTTGCATTTTTGTCTTATTCAACAAAGGGCAGCGCAAAGGGCGAGGATGTTGAAAAAGTTGTTTCCGCTTGCGAAAAATTCAAGAAAAAGAACAAAGATGTGGTTTGTGACGGCGAAATGCAGTTTGATGCCGCTATGATTGAAAGCGTTTCAAAACATAAAAGCCCACAAAGCCCTCTTAAAGGCGATGCCAATGTGCTTATTTTTCCAGATTTGCAATCGGGAAACATTTGCTATAAGACAATGCAATATGTGGGCGGCTTAAATGCGTTGGGTCCAATTTTGCAAGGGCTGAAAAAGCCTGTCAATGATTTGTCGCGCGGATGCTCGGTTTGGGATATTGTGGCAGTTAGTGCTATCACTGCTTTGCAGTGCGAAGATAAAGCATAAAAAAAGGAGAAAAATATGAAAATTTTAGTTATCAATGCAGGAAGTTCTTCACTTAAATATCAGTTGTTGAACTCCAAAACAAAAGAGGTTATTGCAAAAGGAAATTGCGAAAAAATAGGCCTAGCAAAACCTATTATCAGTTACAAGCACAACGGACAAGAACAAACTTTTCCTGGTGCAAAAAATCATGAAGAGGCAATTTCAAAAGTGCTTCAAATTTTGACAAACAAGGACTATGGCGTTTTGAAGAGCCTTGACGAAATTGAGGCTGTTGGGCACAGAGAAATCACGGGAGGTTGGATTTACAACAAAAGTGAACTTATCACTGACGACCTTTTGAAACAGTTGAAGAAATTTGACGAACTTGCTCCACTTCACAACCCTGCAAATGTGCTTGGAATGATTGCGTGCAGAAAAGTTATGCCAAACACTCCACAAGTTGCAATTTTTGACACGGCTTTCCACCAAACAATGCCAGAAAAGGCATACACTTATGCCATTGATTATAAAGACAGCCAAAAATATCACATAAGAAAATATGGCTTTCATGGCTCATCTCACAGATTTGTCACTTTGGAAGCTGCAAAGGTGCTTGGCAAAAAGGTTAAGGATGTTAATCTTATCATTGCCCATCTTGGAAATGGCTCTTCCATCACCGCTGTGAAGGGCGGACAAAGTGTTGACACAACAATGGGCCTCACACCACTTCAAGGGCTTGTTATGGGCACACGTAGTGGGGATATTGACCCAACTGTTGTTCAATTCCTTATGAAGAAAAAGAACATGACCATTGATGAGGTTATGGAATATTTGAACAAAAAGTGCGGACTTTTGGGCGTTTCTGGCGTTTCAAGTGACCACAGAGAGATTACTGCGGCAGCAAAAGAGGGAAACGCGCGCGCCGAACTTGCTGACGAGATGCTTTGCTATTCTGTTAGAAAGCATATCGGCTCTTATATGGCAGTTTTGAATGATGTTGATGCAGTTGTCTTTACGGGCGGAATTGGTGAAAACAGCGCTGAAACAAGAGAAAAAATTGTTTCCAACATGGAAAAACTTGGAATTGTGCTTGACAAAAAGAAGAACAAAAACTTCAAACGCGGACAAATTGAACTTATTTCTGCGCCAAAATCAACGGTTAAAGTTTATGTTATCCCAACCAATGAAGAACTTATGATGGCTATGGACACAGAAGAAATTGTAAAAAAATTGAAAAAATCGAAATAAAACTTGACAAATAAAAATTTTTCGTGTAGAATAGAGCGTAGTTTGACTATTTGACACATAAAAGGAGAAGAAAAATGGCAGTTCCAAAGCATAAAACTTCAAAACAAAGAAGAAACACAAGAAATTCTGCAAATTTTAATGCCGCAGAAGTTACTCTTGTTGAGTGTCCAAAATGTCACGAACTTATGAGACCTCATACTGTTTGTAAGAATTGTGGAACCTATAAAAATAAAACTGTTGTTGAAGATAAGAAAAAAGCAAAAAAATAAAACTTAACTCAACTTCATGTTGAGTTTTTTTATTGAAAAATTTAGGAGTTTTTTTATGCAGACTTTTACAAAAGATGATGTGAAGCCTAATTTTTGTGACGGAAAAGTGACGGTGCCAAGATGTTTTTATAAAGTTGACGCCAACTCTTTTCATGGGTGCACTGGGGTTAAAGAAGTGGATTTTGTTGGCCCTGTTGATTTTGATTATAAAGCCATTTCAGGCGGGCTTTTTAAGGATTGCGTTAACCTAAAAAAAGTTGTTTTTAGAATCATGCCAACTTTCACTCCTTTTTGGGTGTTGAGACATTGCCCAAGCTCAAAAATTGATTTATATGTTCCAGAGGATAATTTGGACGCAATGAGAAAAGATTATTCTTTATGCAGAGTGTTCAGCGAAGAAGCTTACAAAACCGAAATTTGTTTTCATAAAACTTTGGATTTGGAAAACTCTGGCAAAGTTTAAGAAGGTTGAAAAAGAAAAACCTTCTTTTTTTATGCTTAAAATGGCGTTTGGGATTAAATTTGTTTGACTTTTTATCTTTTTATTTGTTATATTTATTTATATTATAATATAGGAGTGCCATATGAAAGTTGTCGTGGATGCCTTTGGTGGAGATAATGCACCTTTGGAAGTTGTTGAGGGGGCAGTGCTTGCTGTTAAGGAAAATGTGGATTTGACTGTTGTTTTAACGGGTGATGCAGCCAAAATTGAGCAAATTCTTGCTGGAAGAGGAGAGCGAATTGAGATTGTTGATGCAAAAGAAGTGATTTCAAACAATGAAGCACCAACTCTTGCCATTCGCCAGAAAAAAGACAGTTCACTTGTTCGGGCTTTTGACATTTTGAAAGAAAACGAAGATGTGGTTGGGCTTGTTTCGGCGGGCAGCACGGGGGCAGTGCTTACAGGTGCAATTCTCAAAATTGGCAGAATTAAGGGCATTTCAAGGCCAGCGCTTGCACCAATTCTTCCAACTGCAAAGGAGGACAAGTCTGTTATCATTTGTGACAGCGGTGCAAATGTTGATTGTAAGCCGGAAAATCTTCTTCACTTTGCAATTATGGCATCGGCATATTCGTCAATTATGTTTGGAATTGAAAGCCCAAAAGTGGCACTTTTAAACAATGGCGCAGAGGAGCATAAGGGTAACGAACTGACAAAAACAACCTATCCTCTTATGAAATCACTTCCAATCAATTTTGTTGGAAATTGTGAGGCAAGAGAGGTTATGTTTGGCGATGTTGATGTTATTGTTGCAGACGGGTTTGCGGGCAATGTTCTTTTAAAATCGGTTGAAGGCGTGGCAAAAGGAATGTCGCAAATGATAAGTAAAGAGGCAAAAAAGAACATTTTTTCAATGCTTGGCGCACTTATGATGGGCAAGTTTAAAGGGCTGAAAGCAAAAATGGATGCCAACAAATATGGCGGAGCCCCATTTTTGGGATGCAAAAAACTTGTGCTTAAAACTCACGGAAATGCAAACAGAGGTGTGATTTGCAACACCATTTTGCAGGTTGTTAAATTGCACGAGAACAAACTCAACGAAAAGATTGAAAAAATGGTTGAAAACATGACCGAGGAGCAAGCATGATTGACGAAAAAATAGGTTACACATTCAAAGACAGAACAATCTTAAATCGGGCGCTAACTCATCCTTCAAAATCTAAAAACAACTATCAGCGCTTGGAGTTTTTGGGTGACAGCATTTTAAACTTTGTGGTGGCAGACTTCTTGTTTGAGCATTGCAAAGACCAAGAAGGCAGGCTGACAATTTTGAGGTCACATTATGTTTCGGAAGAGCATTTGCAAGCGGTTTTTGACGAGTTGGAACTCTCCGAATTTGTGATTGTTGGAAAAAGTTTGAAAAGCGAACTTACGCCAGCAATCAAAGGAGACATAATTGAAGCAATAATTGCGGGAATTTATCTTGACGGAGGCTTGGCGGAGGCGAAAAAGTTTATAATTGCAAACCTTCATGTGGAAGATTTTAACAGCGCAATAGATGACAATTACAAATCTCAACTTCAAGAGCTTGTGCAGGCAAATTTTAAGTGCACAATGAAATATGAAACGGCGAAGAATGGCGAATATTTTGAGGCAAAGTTCTATATGGACGAAGATTTGATAGCTACAGGTTATGGCAGAGACAAAACAAAAGCGGAACAAAATTGTGCTTGTGTTGCCATTAAAAAATTGTTTGAAGAATGATTATGAAAAAATAACAATTTATTTTATTTAAGGTGAGAAGAAATGTATTTTAAAAAGATTGAAATGATTGGTTTTAAATCGTTTGCAGACAGAACTGTCATTGAGTTCAATGGCGGATTTACTGCAATCGTTGGGCCAAATGGTTGCGGAAAAAGCAATGTTTCGGATGCTATTAGATGGGTTTTGGGAGAGCAAAGCGCAAAAAGTTTGCGTGGCGACAATATGCAAGACGTCATCTTTAAAGGCACGGAAAAAAGAAAGAGTTTGTCCTATTGTGAGGTTACGCTCACTTTTGACAACACCGACAGATTTTTTAATATTGAATATGACGAGCTTAGCATCACAAGAAAACTTTATCGTTCGGGCGAAAGCGAATATCAAATCAACAAAAACACATGTCGTTTAAAGGACATTATTGACCTTCTTTTTGACAGCGGTATTGGAAAAAATGGATACTCTGTCATTGGGCAAGGAAAGGTGAGCGAAATTGTGGACGAAAAGCCAGAAGAGCGCAGAGCAATGTTTGAAGAGGCGGCCGGAATTGCCAAGTTTAAGTCGCGCAAAGATGAAGCGGAAAGAAAACTTGAACGCACGCGTGACAATCTGACAAGAATTGACGACATTAGAGCGGAAATAGACCGCCAAATGGGGCCACTTCGCAAGCAGGCGGAAGATGCCAAGAAATATTTGGAATACAAGGGCGCTTTGAAGGATTTGGAGGTGAACGCATATGTTTACCAATATGAAAATTCAAGCATTTTGAAAGAACAAATTAAGGCAAGAATGCAGGCGATTGAAGAGGAACTTTTTGCAAGGCAAGAGGACCTTGAAAATTTTTCTGTGACCTATAATGCAGAGCTAGAAAAACTTTCTTCTCACGACAAAAAAATAAACGCTTTGAGCGAGGAATTGCTGTCTCTTACTGTTGAACTTGAAAAACAGGAAGGTGAAACAAAGGTTTTAAGAGAGAGAATAAACTTCACAAACAAAGAAAATGACCGAATAAATTTGGATATCACAAATGCAAATGTTGTCATTGAAAATTGCGATGAGCAAATGGATGCAAAGAGACAAGAAAGATTGTATTTGGAAGGCCGCCGCAACGCTTTAAATTCTTCTTATGAAGAACTTTCCAATGAGCATCTAAAAATTGTTGATGAAATGTCGCTTTCCGAAACGGAGGCAGACCAATCTCAACAAAAAATCATCGAAACACTTGGCTCTCTATCGGATGTTAAGAGCAATGTTTCAAGGCTGGAAACAGAGAAAGGTTTGTTGATGCAAAATCAGGGCACATTGGCAAAGAACATTGAAGATGTGAATGCCAAGTTGGAAGAGGCAAAATCGCTGCAAAAAACCTCTGCTGATGCCATTGAAACCTACACAAAGGAATATGAAGAAGTTAAAAAAGAGGCAGAAGAGATTTCTGGCAGAATTTTTGTTGCCACAAAAGAAATTTCTGACCTTGAAAATGAACGCGCAAATTTCATAACGCAAGTTAAGGTTTATGAAAACAGAAAGAAATTGCTCACCGAAATGCAGGCAGAATATGAGGGCTATGCATACAGTGTTAAGAAAATATTGAAAGAAAGCGAAAGAAACAATGCGCTTAAAAGCAAAATGGTGGGCGTTTTGGCATCACTTATCAAAGTTCCGGCACAGTTTGAAACAGCCATTGAGGTTGCACTTGGAAACGCTGTGCAAAACATTGTCACTTTTGATGAAAACGGCGCAAAGGATTTGATTGAATACTTAAAACAAAACCAATTTGGGCGTGCAACTTTCCTTCCAATTTCAAGCATGAAAAGAAGAGATTTGGACGAGCATCTTGTTGCTGGCAAAAAGGGAGTGTTTGGAGTTGCAAGCAAACTTATTTCTTATGACCGAAAAATTGACAATGTTGTCAGCAATTTGCTTGGAGCAACTGTGATTGTTGACAATATGGTGACTGCGGTTAATCTTGCAAGGGAAAATCGTTATTCGTTTAGAATTGTCACGCTTGAAGGCGACATTGTAAGCACGCAAGGCTCACTTACAGGTGGAAGCAAAAAGAGTGAGGCTGTGAACCTTATTTCGCGTGAAAGAGAAATTGAAACAACGTCAAATGAAATTGACAATCTGACAACCAAAATTTATGAGATGAAAAACAAGATTGAATATCTTAAAGTTGATTTAAACGGCTCAAAAACCGAAGAAAAACAGATTGGCGATAAGAAGAACGAACTTGAAATTAAACTTGCCAAAGAACAGGAAAAATTGGGAGCCATTGAAACCTCCATTAAGAATTTGGAGGAAGAGGGCAGAGTTCTTAACATGGAAAAAACCACAGTTGAGAACAAACTTAAACTTATTGACGGCGAACTGAAACAAACAAGCCTTGTTCAAAATGCTTTGAGTGGGAACAAGGATGATGCCGACCTTTTGATTAAGCAAAGACAGGAAAGATACAACGAAATTAGGGCAAAACGAGACGAAATTGTTTCCAATATGACAACAGTTAAGGTGGATTTGGCATCTTGTGAAAGCAAACTTAAAGCGGTTGAGGACGAACTTGACAGGCTTTTGCTTGAAAAAGATAAGCAATTATCTGGCATTGAAGCGTTGAAATCTCATTTGGCAGAAAACGAGAAGTTTATTGCCAACGCTGAAGAGATGATAAGGCAAAAAATTGAGAATGCGGGGCCATCGCTTGCGAAAGACAATTTGCAAAGAATTAGGAACGAAAGAGAAAGTTTGCAAAACGAAAAAATTGCAATTTCTGAAAACATAAAAAATCTTGACGAGAAAAAAACCGCTGTTATGGAAGAAATTGCCAAGATAAACGATAAAAAATATCGCGAAGACACCAATTTAACCAAAGTTGACACCGAACTTGAAGCAATGCAAGAGCGTATTTATGAGGAATACAGCCTCACATACAACGGTTGTTTGGAGTTTAAGAGGCCAGATTTTGACATTAAAGAGGCATCAATCGAAATAAACAAGTTGAAACGAAACATTTCCGCACTTGGATACGTTAACGTTCACGCCATTGAGGATGTTGCGGCACTTTTGAATAGATACAACGACATGACCACGCAGGCCGACGATTTGAGAAAGGCGGAGGACGATTTGATTAAGATTATCAAAGATTTGTCAAATGAAATGTTAACCAAATTTAATGACGAATTTTCAAAGATAAATGACAGCTTTAAAGTTGTGTTTAGAGAGTTGTTTGGCGGCGGAAATGCCAAACTTGAACTTACGGAATCTGAAGACCCACTGAATGCGGGCGTGGAAATTATGGTGCAGTTGCCGGGAAAGGCTGCAAACAAATTGTCGCTTTTGTCGGGAGGCGAAAAAACTTTAACCGCCATTGCACTTTTGTTTGCAATTTTGAGGCTGAAACCACTGCCATTCTCGTTGCTTGACGAAATTGAGGCGGCTTTGGACGATGCAAACATTGAAAGATTTGCAATGTATCTTAAAAAATTGTCACAAACAACGCAATTTATTGTCATAACGCACAGAAAGCCAACAATGGAACTTTCTGACTGCTTGTATGGCGTTACAATGGAAGAGAAAGGTGTTTCTAAGATTGTTTCTGTTAAACTTGCAGATGCCATGAAACTTGAAGAGGAGGAGGCAAAATAATGGGGCTTTTTAAGAAAATTGCGGGGGCTTTGAAGAAAACCAAGGATGCTTTCAACAGAAAAATTGATGCATTATTGAGCCATGGCGAAGTTGATGATGAACTCTTTGACGATTTAACTGACATTTTGATTTCTTGCGACATCGGAGTTAAGGCCTCGCTTGAAATTGTTGAGGAACTTCGCGATGAGTGCCATCAACGAAAAATCCGCAAAGCAGAAGATGTTAAAGCTGTTTTAAAGGAAATTATCACAAGTTATTTTTCCGATGCACCACAAATTGACATTCAATTTCCTGCAATAATCACAATTATAGGGGTTAATGGTGTTGGAAAAACCACAACCATTGGAAAACTTGCAGACTATTTTAAACGTGAGAAAAAATCGGTTACACTTGTTGCAGGTGACACTTTCAGGGCGGCGGCATCAAACCAACTTGCTGAGTGGGCAGACAGAACGAAAACAAGAATTATTAAGCAAGCCGAAGGTGCTGATGCGGCGGCAGTTGTGTTTGACGGAATTGCAAGCGCAAAAGCGAACAAAACAGATGTTCTTCTTGTTGACACTGCTGGCAGACTTCACACAAAAACAAATTTGATGGCAGAACTTCAAAAGATTGACAAAATTATATCAAGAGAATATCCTCAGGCAAACAAATATAATTTCATTGTGCTTGATGCAACAACAGGGCAAAATGCATTAAGCCAAATAAATGCTTTTTCGGAATATTGCCATATTGACGGAATTGTGCTTACAAAACTTGACGGAACGGCAAAAGGCGGCGTGATTATTGCCATTGAAAAAGAATATAAATTGCCGGTTGTTTTTGTTGGAACGGGAGAAAAGCAAGAGGACATTGATAAGTTTGATGCAAAAGAATTTGTTGACGGATTATTCTAGATAAAGTGTAGTATGCAATGCATAATACACAATATATGGTGTATTATGCAAAATTGGAGGAGTTTATGAGTTATAAATTGGAAGGAAAAATTGCAGTTGTTTCTGGTGGTGACAGTGGCATTGGATTTGCAATTTCAAAGAGGTTGAAAGACGAAGGTGTTAGAGTTTATGACATTTCAAAAACAGTGAAAAATCTTGACATTTTTGAAGAGAGTTTTGAGTGTGATATTTCTGACGATAAGAGATTGATTGAGGTTGTGGATGCAATTGTTAAAAAGGTTGGAAAAATTGACCTTTTGTTTTGCAACGCAGGTTTTGGAATTGGCGGACTTGTTGAAAATGCAACTTTGGACAGCATTGACAAACTTTTTGCTGTCAACCTTGTTGCTCATATCAAAATGACAAATTTGTTTGTTAAGCACATCAATGAAAACGGGCGAATTGTGTTCACAGGCTCGCTGGCATCAATCATTCCTCTTCCATATCAAGCGTGCTATGGGGCAAGCAAAGCCGGAATTGAAAGTTTTTCTAGGGCGCTTGCAACAGAGGTGCGGGATAGGAAAATTAAAGTTACAACCTTCATGCCATGTGATGTGAACACAGGTTTCACTGCGGCAAGAGTTGTGCAAATTGGCAATGACCCAAAAGAGAAAAAGGGCATTGAGGAAATGGAAAAATCGGAAAGGAATGGTGCAACTCCTGACTATATTGCAAAACGCGTTATAAAATTTGTTAAGAAAAACAATCCTCCTCTTAGAAAGGCGATGGGAACGGTTATTTTCCCTCTCACAGGCAAATCGATTTCCTTCTTGGTTAGGGTGCTTCCACTTAAATTTATCAACTTCCTTGTGAGAAAAATTTATCTGTAATGCCGCTTTTGGCTTGACCCTTTTTTAAACTTTTAGGCAAAATTCGACAAGAAACTTCATAAATACTTTTAGAGGTGTTTATGGTCTTTGAGAGTTTTGCCTATTTTTTTAGTAGGATTTGCCTTTTCACAAACTTTGTTAACACGGCGCAGGGTTTTCCAAAACCTTTAACCTTACAGGAAGAAAAAGCGCTCTTTGAAAAGATGAAAAAGGGCGATATGAAGGCTCGCGAAAAACTTATTGCGCACAATTTGAGGCTGGTTGCGCATATTGTTAAAAAATACACTTTTTCTTTGGAGGCCGATGACCTTCTTTCTGTTGGAACAATTGGGCTTATTAAAGCCATTGACACTTTTGACTATGACAAAAAAGTTCAACTTTCAACTTATGCGGCAAGATGCATTAACAACGAAATTTTGATGCTTATTCGCTCCAACAAAAAACACAAAAATGCTGTTTCTTTAAACAGCTTAACAAGCAACAACGATGACGACAAAGATTTGGAACTTAAAGATGTGCTTTCTTCTGACGATGATGAAATTTTTCAACAAGTTGAAACAAACATCATTATGCAAAAAATTAGAAAAGTTATTGACCAAAAATTGTCCGAACGGGAGCAAGCTGTTATCAAACTGCGCTATGGAATTGACTGTCCAAAGGCGCTTACGCAAAAAGAAGTGTCAAAGGTTTTGGGAATTTCGCGCTCTTACATTTCCCGAATTGAAAACAAAACGTTGCAAATTATCAGAGAGGAGCTTTCTGAGGAGAATTATTCATAAAAATTTGCGTTATTTTTTAATTTTTGCTTGACAAAATTTTTGAACAAATTTTATATTAAATATTAGAGATATAAATAAAAAAGGAGGGCAAAAGCATGGAAAAACAAGAATTTTATGAAATTGTTGAAAAGTTTATTGTCCCTCTTTTCACAGGTTCGTTTCTTGCCGGCGAGACTGAATCCTCAGCAAGAGATTTGGAAGTTGCTTTGGGACAACATGGGGTTCTTCTTTTAAAACCAGCAAAATCAGATAATTATCGTGTGGTTTTAAAGCGAGGGCAACCTTTTAAGTCCTTTGAAGTTAACTTGGTGAAACAAATTGTCAACGAATTTGCCAACATCTATTCGCTTAACATTTCGGACAAGTTGTATTTGAAAAATTTGCAAACAATGGCAATTAAAAAGGCGCTTATTGGAAGCATCACCGAAAGCGGAACAGAGGCTATTTTTGGCGTGATAAACGCTTTGGAAACTTGGGCGATGCGAACTTATGAGGGCGCAACAGTGTCTATGGGCGTTTTAATAAATTTGTCAACGCTTTCTGAGGGCGGCAACAAAGTTTCCTTTAATGATGTTATTACAAAGGACTTTTTTGCACTTTTTTCAGACGGAACATCCTCTTTTGTTGAGTTTGACAAAAATGGAAACATGCTTGGCTTTGTGAACTTGAAAAAAACAAAAGCAGTGCCAACAATTTCGCCATATTATTACAATCGCGTGGCAAGAATTTGCAATGACAAAAGGGTTGGAATTGTGCTTACAAATGAAGGCGACATTTTGGTGTTTTATTCAAGGAAACTTATTTTTGCAAAGAGAAACGGAGCGTGGTGCGTTTATTCTCATGACGAAATTATAAGGCTGCTTTACAACAATGCATCCTACACAGCAAAGGAAATAAGGCGGGCAATTTACAACACTGCTCTTGACTGCTCGTTTGCCTATCGCGGCGCGTGCATTTGTTACATCAACAAGGACAGAACGGAAGAGGCGCTTATGCACATAGATGCCAGCGACATAATTTCGGAAGAACATTTTTTGATTAAAAAGAGGCTGGAACTTGAAGAGGCTCAAAAGTTATACAACATTGGAAGTGCGCACAGCATAATTGAAAAATTTAGCCTTTCCTATGACGAATTTTTGGCGAAGAGTAAGAATGTGAAAACCATAACCATACGAAAACTTGTTGCGGGCAAAAAGCTGTTTGAAATTGACAGAAAACTTTTGCTTGAAATGACTGCTGTGGACGGGGCAACCGTTATTGATTATGACGGAACGATTGTTGCAGTTGGCGCAATTATCAAAATTGAGGCGGGCAGTTCTGGCGGTGGGAGGCTTGCCGCAGCCACAACCATGGCAAAATATGGCGTGGCAATAAAGGTGTCGCAAGACGGAATTATGCAAGGTTTTAATGTTGACAAACAGGGCAAAGTTAAGCAAATTTTCAATATTGGATAAAAAAACGAATTTTTTGTTGAATTTTCTTTAATTTTTTGCAATTTTATAGTAAAATAACACTATGAAGAAATTTGATGTTTTGATTATTGGCGGCGGAGTTGCAGGCATGACCGCTGCAATTTATGCCAAAAGACGCGGAAGAAGCGTTTGCATAATTGAAAAGTTCGCTCTTGGCGGGCAAGTTCTTTCAATCGAAAAAATTGAAAACTTTCCTTCTCAAAAATTAATTGACGGAATTTCGCTGTGCAATATGTTTGCAGGGCAAGTTAAGGCACTTGGAGTGGAAGTTGTATTTGATGACATTTTAACTTGTCAGCTAACCGGCAAAGAAAAAGTTGTTGTTGGCAGGAAGGAAAAATACCTCTCTTCAAGTGTGATTATCGCAACAGGGCTTTCTTATGTTGCGCTTGGAATAAATGAAAATGATTATTTGGGAAAAGGCGTAAGTTTTTGTGCTGTGTGCGATGCAAATTTTTATAAAGGCAAACATGTTTTGGTTGCAAGCAAAAACGGAAGTGCGCTGGCAGATGCAAAACTGCTTAGTGGCGTGTGCTCAAAAGTGACTGTTTTGGACAGCGGCGATGTTTCGACTCTTGCAAAAGTGGTTGAAAATCCTAAAATTAAATTTGTTTCCAATGTTCAAATCAAAAACATTTTTGGCAAAGATAACTTTGAAGGTGTTGAAGCGTTTTGTGACGGCGAAGCAAAAAAGATTAAGGCAGCCGCATTGTTTGTTTGCTTGGGCAAGAAGCCAATCAACATATTTGACGAAATTAAAACTGACAAAAACGGATTTATTCTCACTGATGAAAACATGCAAACTTCCCTTCCAGGCGTGTTTGCAGTGGGCGATGTGAGAGCAAAAACACTTAAACAAATTGTAACAGCGTGTGCTGACGGAGCAATCGCCGGGCAAAACGCTTAAATTTTTGTGACAAACAAAGGTGCTTTTTCATAATAAATATTATGGAAAAAGATAAAAAACAAAACATCAAAATCATTTGCGTTAAAGCCCCAAAGTGGGCTGTGCCTTTTTTGAAAATGTTTTACAAGAAGGATTTGAAAGAAAAAGAGTAAATTTTTCTTTTTTTTGACAATAATTCACCTTATGAAAGGGAAAGAATACGTTCAAAAAGTTAAAAATTGCATTTTGAACAGAGTTAGGTTTCATGCACCTATTTTGTTTGACACATCTTTGGACTGGCGTGCGCTTGTGGAAGAAGGGGTTGATATTGGCAAGCCCGTTTTTAAATTTGACAAAATTTTAAACAAAAATCTAATCAAAGCTTTCAATTTGGCAGGGCGGGAAGAAGATTTTAATCTTTTAATATCTTCCAGCAGCATTCAAAACAAAAAACAACTTGAAAAATTGGACAAGGGGATTGTTTTTAATCCCAACACTTGCAAAGCGAGTTTTTTGGAGGCAATAAACAAACTTAACATAAACTATTCATCTTCTTCAAATTACAACCTTGTGTTTAGAGAGAAATTTTTTAAGGTTCAAGACAACATTTTAAATCCGCACTATGAGGATTTTTCTTTGCAGCAAGTTGCTGTTTTTGACGAAATTTTTGTTCAGCACTGCGAATTTGTTTTGAACGGGGCAAATTTTTACACAAAACTTCAAAACAAAGCATCGCAGACAAAGCGAGTTGCGCTTGAACTTAATATTCCTCTTGCAAAAGGCTACTATTTTTTCAAAAGGTTGCCAAGAAGCTTGCTTGTTGAAAATTTGCTGACAAAAGAAAAAAAGTTTTTAAACTTCATTTGCAAAGGTGCAAAATTCACTTTTTCTGCCGTTGATGGGCTGGAGAATTCGGTTTTTTCGTGCATAAATGTGAAGATTTTTCTAAATTTGAAGGCGGGAGAGGAGGCTTTTGTGTTTTTTAACTTTGGAGAGATAAAAGAGCCAATAAAAAGTGAGAAGGAAGTTGTGTTTTTAAAACAAGCCTCACAGAGAAAGTGCTGCGAAATTTTTAATTTGAGAGTCAAAACAAAAAATCCTAAATTTGACATCTTTTTTAACCGCACTTTGCCGCAAAAGATATGGATAAATTGGATTAACGGCGTGAGCGAGCAGATTTTGGAAGAAAAATATGTTCAATTAAAAAACTTGTTTATAAAAGAAAGGGAAAACTTAAATTTTGTCAATTTTAAAGAAATTGGGCTTAAAGAACTTGGCGTTTTTAATGGGCTGTTTTACAAAAAAATTCTTGTTGTGCAAAGTGACAGTAAATTTTTGAAGGTTGGAAAAACATTCTTTTACAACATAAACTCTCTTTCAAAACAAACTTTGCTAAAAAATGACTGCTTGGCAGTTTCGTTTGGATGATTTAGTTTAATTTTTTTAAGTTTTTGCTTAAAATGCTTTGCATGGTATATTTTTTTTGATATAATAAATTCCATGGAAAGCGTTAGGATTCCACTTGCCGAAAGAATGAGGGCAACCTCTTTTGAGGAATTTGTTGGGCAAGAACATATTGTTGGAAAAAATAAGCTGCTGTATCGTGCCATATCCACAGGCTCTGTTGGCAGTTGCATTTTTTATGGCCCACCGGGAACGGGAAAAACAACACTTGCCGGAATCATTGCAAAAATACTTAACGCAAACATAGAAAAACTTAATGCCGTTTCAAGCGGAGTGGCTGATGCAAAGGCGGTTATTGACAGAGCACGCAGCCAAAAACAGATGTTTGGAACGGATACTTATCTTCTTTTGGACGAATGCCACAGATGGAGCAAAGCGCAAAGTGATTGCGTGCTTCAAGCCATTGAAGAGGGCAGCATATATTTTATTGGTTCAACAACTGAAAATCCTTACACCAGCATGACGCGGGCGATTGTTTCGCGTTGCAGTGTTTTTGAATTTAAAAAAGTCAGCGAAAAAGATGTTTTAAAAGTTTTGGAAAAAGCGCTGAAAGACAAAGAAAAAGGCTTGGGGGAATATAAAACGGATGTGAGCGAGGATGCTTTAAAATTTTTGGCGTTTGCTTGCAATGGCGATGTGAGAACGGCGCTCAATTCTTTGGAACTTGCTGTGCTTTCCACCAAGATGGGAAAAGATAAAATCATTCATATCAACAAAGAAGTTATGGCAGAATGTTTAAATAGGCGGCCACTTTCCATTGATGAAAATATGTATTATGACTATCTTTCTGCGTTTTGCAAAAGTTTGAGAGGCTCGGATGAAGATGCCGCACTTTATTATGCGTTCAGGCTTATTAAGGCGGGGATTGACCCTCTGATTATTGCAAGAAGAATGATTGCGCATGCAAGTGAGGACATTGGCATGGCGGACAGCAATGCGCTGCTTCTTGCCACAAGCGCGATGTATGCTTGTGAAAAAATTGGCCCACCAGAATGCTATTTGAACATATCGCATGCAATCATATATTTGTGCGAAGCGGAGAAGTCAAACAGTGTGGTTAAGGCAATGAACATGGCAATGGCAGATGCCGAAAACGCACGAGAGGACAATGTTCCAAATCATTTAAAAAATCATCCAAGCACAAACAGTGACGGGCATGGAAAATATAAATATCCGCATGATTATGGTGGATACACAGAGCAACAATATATGCCCGACCACTTAAAAGACAAAATTTACTATATGCCAAGCGAGAATGGAAGAGAGAAAAATTTAATTAGAAAAAAATTCGCAAAAAATGGCTTTAAAATTAAAAAATAATTATTTTTTCAAATATTTTTTCGTTCGAAAAATAGGGGCAAAAAAATATTTTACAATTTTTAATTTATTTTAAATAAAAAAGGAGAAAAAATTATGTTTGGAAGAAGAGCAGATGGGGTGAAAGTTAAGGATTTGCCGATTATTGATAAGGCTATGCCATACTTTATGCCACAAAGGATTGATGCAGTGAATTTGTATGAACAGGCTGTGGATTGCGACCCAATTGACAAGTTTATTTTGGAGCAGAAAAAAACTTCGGGCATTCATTACACCTACACCGAAATTTTGATGGTGGCGGCAATTAGGATGCTTTATCAAAGGCCAAAAACAAACAGATTTATAAACAACTGCGTTGTGTATCAAAGAAAATATGTTTCGGTTTCAATCAGTGTTAAGAAAAAACTTACTGATGACGGCGAGGAGATGACTTTGAAAATGTTTTTCACGGGGCGTGAAAGTTTGCCAGAAGTGAAAAAGATTTTTGATGATGAAGTTGAAAAAAATGTTTTGGCAGCGCCAGAAACACATGGCACAACAAAAACAGCAGGATTTTTGTGCCATTTGCCAGGCTTTTTGTTTAAGTTTGCAATGGCCTGTTTGCGCTTTGGCGACAATCATGGACTTCTTCCAAGAAAACTTTTGGACGTTAGCCCATTTCACACAAGCATTTTTGTGGCTGACCTTAAAAGCATACATCTTGATGCGCTTTTCCACCACCTTTACAACTTTGGAAACACCACCATTTTTGGCACACTTGGAAAGGTTTATTATGAGCCGGTTGCTGACCGCGCGGGGAATGTGGAAGTTAAGAAAATGATTAAAACAAAGTTCTCTCTTGACGAAAGAGTTTGTGACGGGCTTTATTATTCAAACAGCCTAAAACTTTTGAAATCATTTTTGGACAATCCAAATCTTTTGCTTGAACCTCTTCCAGAGCCAGAACTCACAGGCAAGGCTTTGAAGAAAAAGCAAAAACAAGACAAGAAAAAAGCGAAGAAAGAAAAGAAAAACAAAAAATAAAGGCGGGCGCGTTCCCGCTTTTTTGCTGAGTTTTGAGAGAAAATTTTGATAATTGAAAAGGGAATGTTTTTTCAGTAATTTTTTTTAAAGAGAAAGCTTTGTTGTTTGAAACTGTAAGTTTTTTGAAGGCGAATTCTTCTTTATTTTTTAAGTGACGGCAAAGTGACGGCGAAATTCGACAAATTTTGTAAATTATTGTAAAATTTCGAAAAAATTGACATAAAATGTTGACTAAAAAAGGCCTCTAAACTATAATCGTTTTTGTTTACAGAGGAGGTCTAATGAAAGATAAAAACAATATTATTTGGACAAAGACAATTTTGTCGGTTTATCGTTATTTAGAGAGGATTGCGGGGGCAATAGATAAAATTATTTTGCAAAGTGGGCTGGGCTGCCAAAATGTTTCAACGCAAAATTATTTTCTTAACAATACATATGCAGTTTCGCAGAAAATCATTGATTTATCTGAAAGAAAGGTGACTTTAATTAATTTGAAAATTTTGATTGAGGACACTTTAAGAGAAATCCCTAAAAAAGATGCTGAAATTTTGATTTTAAGATTTTTTGATGGAAAAAAAGTTAAGGACCTTTGCGAGTTGAAAAATCTTAGCATGCGAACTGCCTTTAGAAAAATTGACAGCGCCGTTTTGAGTTTTACAAGTGCACTTATAAGAAAAGGCTATGACACTTGTAAATTGGAAAATATGCTTGAAAGCGAGGCATGGATTAAAAATGTTTATATTAGGTTTTCCTCCAAAAATGTTGATGAAATCCAACTTTCAAAAGTTTTCTTGGCTAAGGCTGTGACACTTAATCAAAGTTCGTTTTCGTCAAATTCAAAATAATCTCCGTGCCTAACTTTCTTTTGTTTGCGCTTTATGGATTTTTGCTTTGCTTTGCTAAGTTGCATGATTTTTGATGGCTTGATTAAAAAATACAAAATAAGCACGCTTGGAATTGCTATTGCAAACACAAGTAAAATTTTTGTTCCTGTGGAAAGGGCTTGAAACTGATTTGTTGTTGAGGCGATTAACATTTCTTCTGTTACAATATTAAACCTTTCTGTGTTTGGCTCAAAGTTTTTTAAGGGGTTGTTGTATATAAATTGAGAAAAAACATATCCACTAAGCGTTTTGCCTTCCACATTTGCTTTAACATAATACCAAGTGCAGTTGTCCTCTGTTAGATATTCCCCAGATTTTATTCCGTAATATTCCAAAGACACATTTCTGTTCAGTTTGTCGGTGAGAACGGCGGAAGAGGAGGATGCCTCTTCATATAAATTGGCAAAAACCACGCTGAAATTTTGCTTATAATAAGCGTTTGTTGGCGTGCCATTCATAAGGGAAACATCTTTTTTCTTAACATATCCGCTAACACCATTATAGGACACTTTGAAAAAATTGCCGCTTGAACTTTCAACAAGCACAAAATATGACAGGGGGATTTCAAACATGACATTTGCCTCATTTGGAAAAGAATACAGATAAACGCCAGAATCCTCAACTTTTGCATAATAAGAAGTTTGAGCATAAGCGGCTTTTGTTGGGAATAAATTCAAAGCCAAAAAGAAGGCTAAAATTGATAGGATTATTTTTTCATTAAACAAAACAAATTTTTTCATGCTTTCATTTTAGAGCAAAAATTTTGTGAGGCAGTAGTAGAATTATGTCTATTTATTGCCTTTTTTATTTCATTTTGTTGAGAGGGAGCTGTTATGGAAATTGTGAAGGATATTTTGAGAATTGAACGCGAGATTGATGCCCGCTATAATGCAAACAAACTTAATTTTTACAATAAAAAGAAAAAACACAAAAAACAAATTGCTTTTCACAAAAATAAACATCGAAACCGTTGGGTTTTTGGCGGAAACCGCTCGGGAAAAACTGAATGCGGGGCGGTGGAAGTGGTTTATCTTGCCACGGGGCTGCATCCGTATAAGAAAAACAAAGTGACAGAAGGCTGGGTTGTCAGTTTGTCGCGGAGCGTTCAAAGAGATGTGGCGCAAAGAAAAATTTTGCAGTATTTGCCAGAAAATATGATTGAAAAAATTGTCATGGTCAGCGGCGGACAGGATAGTGCTGAAAATGGGATTATCGATTTTATTTTAGTTAGGTCTGAGGCGGGCGGAACAAGCAGAATTGGCTTTAAAAGTTGTGACCAAGGCCGTGACAAATTTCAAGGTGCATCGCTTGACTATGTTTGGTTTGACGAAGAGCCACCTTTTGACATCTATCTTGAATGCAAAATGCGCGTTATGGACAGATGCGGCGAAATTTTTGGAACTATGACACCGCTTAAAGGGCTGACATGGGTTTATAACACCATATATTTGAATGATAAGGCGGACAAAGAAGTTTGGTGTGAAACTATGGAGTGGGCGGACAATCCTTTTCTTTCCAAAAAAGAAATTGAAAACATGACAAAAACCATGTCGGCGGAAGAAATTGAAAGCAGGCGCTATGGGCATTTTATGCAAAATGGCGGGCTGGTTTACAACGAGTTTGACGAGAACATTCATGTTATTGACCCATTTCCAGTTCCAGAAGAATGGCAGGACAACATTTCCATTGACCCGGGGCTTCACAATCCGCTTTCCGCACACTTTTATGCGGTGGATTTTGACGGAAATGTTTATGTTGTTGCCGAGCATTATGCAAGCGGGCAAACGGTGGAATATCATTCATCAAAAATAAAGGAAATTGCAGAGAGGCTGCATTGGAAAAAAGATAGCAGAGGCTTTTTGCATGCGCTTATTGACAGTGCGGCGGGGCAAAGAACGCTTGCAAGCGAGAAAAATGTGGTGGAACTTTTTTATGACAATCAAATTTTAACCAATCCAAAAGTTAATAAAGACCTTTTTTCGGGAATTTCTGTTGTGAAGTCATATTTGAAAACCGCAGACGGGCGACATCGGCTTTTTATCTTCAAAAACTGCGTCAATCTTATCAGAGAAATTAAAAATTATTGGTGGGGAGATGATGATGTGCCGCTTAAAAAAGATGACCACTGCCTTGACGAACTGAGATATTATTTGATGACAAAACCGCTTAACAATCCGTCTGTGAAGAAAAACGAAATTCAAAAAGACAAAGAAAAAATGATAAAAAAATTAAAAAACCAAAAAAGAAAAATTATTTTATAAATAATTTGCAAATATGTTTGGAAAAATAAGATTGAATTTGGTAAAATAAAGCTATGAAAAAGAAATTTTGTTTTGTTTTCTTAATTTTGGCTTGTTTTGTGCTTGCCGGCTTTGGCGGGATTTTTCCTAATGTGGCTTTTGCAGAAGAAGCAACGCCAAACGCTGCTGGAACAGGCGAATTTGTGATGGAAGAGAATGACCCATTGACAAAATTCACAAGCTTGTTTGAGGGCGACACTTTTAACGATTATGCAACGATAACTCTTAATTGCGACATAGACTTATCTGAAACGAAGTTAACAAGCACTTTGGGAACGGAAACCACACCATTCGGTGGCGTTTTCAACGGGCGCGGACACACAATAAGCGGGCTGACTTTTGACAACAGCAGCAATTTGGCTTATGCAGGCCTTTTTGGCGTGACTGACGGGGCAACAATCAAAAATGTGAAACTTGCCGGCAAGATTTCTTTAAGCACAAAACCGGGCTATTCGGCATATATGGGCGCTTTGGTGGGGCTTGCAAAAAACACAACCATTGAAAATGTGGATGTTGAAGCAACAAGTTTGAATTTTAACACAGCTTTTGACAAAAATTTGAGTTTTGGAATTTTGGCTGGCGGAATGGTGTCATCTTCTGCAAACAAAGTTATTTGCAGAACGGATTCGCTTGGAACATATCAAATAAACAACAACCGAAACAAAGAAATTGTGTTTGGAGGAATTGTTGGAAAGCTTACAAGTTCGCAAATTCATTCAAGCATTGTTCAAACAAATGTGAATGTTAATGTTGGCGAAGAGTTTAATGGTGAATTCAAATTTGGCGGCGTGGCAGGGCAAACAAGTGACGGAACAACTGAGATTATCAATGTTGCAGAAAACAACACAATAAATTTTGTGAATAATGCTTCGCCAGATTGCGTGAAGGCGGGTGAGGTTGTTGGTGAAATTTCTTCTCCATCTCCAAATCAGGGCTACATAAACAACATTTCATATATTCATTATAAAGACAACGCAAACCTCTATGTTTTTGGTGATAAGGGGCAATATGATTATGAGGACACAGTGCAAAAAAACTGCAATATAACAACAAACCAAAACAATGTTTTTAACACAAAAGAATATTACACAAACACTTCTCTTTGGAACACTGATTACATTGGAATTTGGGATTTTGACCACGATTGGCATGTTGCCTCTGGAAGAATTGAACATCAGGCGTTTTTGGAAAATTTGAAAGTTTTGTTGTCGGAAAATCTTAACAGTGAGGTTTTAACTTATAATGCTCTTAAAATAAATAACACGCCTCAAACTGACAACGATACAGGAAAAGCGCCAGAACTTGCAAAGGTTGAATTTAGATATGGTGACAAAGTTGAAATTGAATTTGTGTTTCATGAAGAGCAATGGGATATTGGCGGTGCAGGGAAAAAGAATCAAAAAATTATTCAATTTTATGATTTAAGAGAGTTGCAACTAATTTCAGACTTTGATGTTTCGTCAACTTATCGCGGCACAATTGAAATGGATATGTTGGATGAAGAAATCAACAACATCAGCCTTTCAAGTGAGGGCGGCGAAGGTTATTCAATAACTCCAACAACAAACTTAGATGGCAAAATTAACGGTTTCACTTTGACAATTGACAGTTTGTCAGTTTATTCAAGTGGAAATTACAACATAACAATGGACCCAAAAAATTTCACGGCAACGCTTACAAGCAGACTTTTTGAAACAAAAGAGGGCGCAAGCGAAACTGAAGTTCCTGGTGTTGAGCCGGGATATATCTACAATGCAAACGGCACTCCAACAACAAGAACAAGTTGGCAGGCAGACATTTCGTATAAAGCAGACTACACGCCAACCGCTCACACTGAAAGCGTGAGACCTTATTATGTTTTTGAGGGTTGGTATGTTGATGACGGGGGAAATGGTGTTAGAATTTCGTCACAACAAGATTTGGAGTTGAAACTTGGTGATGGATATGATATAATCACAACGGGCAACGTTGAGTCTGGAAATTATTACATAATAGGCAATGTTAATATTTACGCAAAATACATAAAACAAAGCAGACAAATTCTCTTTTCAATAGACAACAGTTCAAGCAGCAGCGGAATTGAAAAAATTGTTGTTATTGACGGCAAAACAAGCCAAACGCTGCTTTATTCAGAATATTTGGCTGGCGGGATTGAGGCACAGTCACTGTATATCAAACAAGACAGAGATTCAATCGAGATGGAAATTTATGTCAAAAAAGGTTACAAATTTGACACAGATTATTTCGGGGAAAACACCACAATTCAGGGCGATAATCCTTGCAAATTGACCGGCACCACCATTGAAGATGATTTGACAGTTTATCATTTTGAAATAGAAAATTTGACAAAAGGCACTGATGACGTAATCACCTTTAAGATAAGAACACAAGTTATAAACGAAGGCAACAATATGCTGCTTTGGATTATTATTGGCAGTGTTGGCGGCGTGATTTTGATTGGATTAATCATTCTTATCATTGTTCTTGTTAAGAGAAGAAGAGGCGGCGGCAAAAACTTCCGTGGCGGTGGCAAAAAAATCTCTGCAAAAAACACTTACAAATCTTCTAAAAAAGATTTTAAGCAAATGTATTTTTAGTTGGGACAGACACCATTTTCGTAATGCGGACACGGCTTTCAGCCTAACCGCTACTCAAATGGTTTCTCATCCCAATCCTCTTCCCTGTTGGTGATTTTTAATTTATGCTCGCCGGGCAAAGCCCTACGCTCGCAAAATTAAAAATTTTATTGTGAAATTCATTAATGTAAGAGAATTGTGGAATGTTGAAAAAACAATAAAAAAGATAGCCGATTGACTATCTTTTTTTTGAGATTCTTCCGCTTTGCGTCAGAATGACAGCGAAGGGTTGTTGCAAAGAATAATCATACATGATTTTCTTTTGCTAACTTTTCTTTCTCAAAAGAAAAGTTAGTTAGAGTTTCATGGCAATGCTGTTGTCAACCACTGAACTCCATTCTGGTCTGCCATCTTCAAGTTCGCCGGCATTATCCATAACATCCAAAAGTGTGTTGAAATCTGCTTCTTCCAAAATCAAATCATCTTTCCAAGCCGAAATGTTGCTGTATGCCTTTGCTGCTGCAATAAGCTCTTCCGTGGTGTTTGCAAAAGATGGCAAAAGTGCTTCTGCAACTGCTTCTGCGTTTGTGTTAATGTTGTTTGTTATGAAATCATAACCTTTTTTAACCGCTCTTAAAAATTTTTCTGCAACATCGCCATGATTTTTAAGATAACTTTGCTTTGCAATGAAGCAGGTGTATGGAATGCGTCCGGATAATGTGCCAAGACTTGCCATGATGTATGCCTTTCCTGCATTTTTAAGATTTGTTGCTGTTGGCTCAAACACTGTGCAGTATTTTGTCACAGGTCTGCTTTCCCAGATGCCAACCATCGCTCCAAAATCTTCATAGCCGATTGTCACTTGGTTTGCATCTTCTTTAAGTTCTTTCTTTATTATCCATTCAAGCACCATTGCAGGCACGCCACCTTTTCTTCCGCCAATAATTTCCTCGCCCTTGAGGTCGTCTAGGGTGAAGTGTTCGTTTGGCTCTTTTGAAATGATAAATGAGCCGTCACATGCGGTTAGTTGCCCGAAAACCATGGGTTTGTCGGAATAGCCCTCTCTTTCGGTGTAAACGGCTGTTTCTGGCCCAGCCAAAATGATGTCTGAACTGCCAGAAAGCAAGGTTGCCATTGAAGTGTTTGACCCATTTGCGGCCGAACGAAGATTTACGCTTAATCCTTCATCCTTGAAATAGCCATTGTTTATGGCAACATATAGGGGTGCATAGAAAATGCTGTGTGTAACTTCGTTTAATTCAATTTTGTTCCAATCTTTTTTGGTGTTTCCGCAGCCCACAATTGCAAATGAACAACAGAAAACCATTAAAAACGCAAGAGAAATAAGCCCAAGTTTTTTCCAAAATTTCATTTTTTCCTCCTTACATAAAAATCTTATGCAAGGGGAGGATTTGTTGTGTTGAAAAAAACACCTCAAAGGGTGTTTATTTGCTTGATTTTGGCGCGGCCACCTTCTTTTTTGACCTTGCAAGTTTGACTGATTGAATTGTGATGATAACTCCTCCAACAACAGTTAAGCCAAACCCAATAATCATTTCAGCATAATTTATCTTGATTTTTTCCACCATATCAATTGGATTGTTTGGATTTATCATAATTTTAATTTGGCTTTTTTCCACAGGGCAATTTGTTGCATTGTGAAGTTCTGTTCCAAGCCTGTCCTCATAATCTTTGTCACCATAAGAGTATGAAAGTTTTAACCTATATTTTGATGGCTTGCCGTTTGGCTGTTTATATTCCAAAACTTTATCCACAGTTGCCGTGACCTCAACAAAGTTCGAAAAGTGGGCGGCGGGAACAGCACCTCGCGCTATGCCAAGATACAGCCCAAGCGCAATGAAAATCACACTGAAAACATAAGGCAAAATTGTGAAAAGAACGCTTTTTGTGCGCTCGGATTTATAGTCATAAACATTGTTATCTTCAATTTTTGGCATATTTTCGCTCCATCTTCTTTAAGTATAACACAAAAAATCTTATTTGTCAAAACAATTTTTGATAGCCTTAAAATTACCTATTGAAATCTTCTTTCTTTTGTGTTATAATCCTTTTGGGAGTGAATTATGAATATTTTTAAAACTGCATATTATTTGGAACAACTTATTCAACGCTTTGATATGCGAAATTTTTATAATGATTTGGACGAACGCGCTCCAAAATTTCTTGAGTTCATTCAAAATATTGGGAGGGAAGATGTAGAGCCAAATGACCGTCGTTTTCATTATAAAAATTGGACAATAGCTGACATGTTGATAATGGGAAATGATTTCTATTATGAAATCAACCCTGATTATGCATTTAAAATATACAAATTTATTTCGCGACAAAACACTTTTTTTGAAGCAAAGTATAACGAAATTGAAATCGGCTCTATTGCGCCTATGGGCAAGGCAACTGTTATTCGGCTTGGACTCCCTTTTGATTTGCGAGGGCCTATGACAGTTGTTCATGAATATGGACATCTATTAAATCAAAAATATCAATGTGGCACAAGAGACAAGACAACTTGTTTAAATGAAATTTCATCTATCTTTTTTGAAAAACTTTTTCTCTATAAACAGTTGCAAAAAGGAGAAGCAACAAAGGAAGATGTTGAAAAGATTTCGATTCAAAGGCAAACTGACACCAAGTATAACATAAAACAACTTTTGTATGAGCGTGAAATTGTTAAGAGTTTGGGAAATCCTGTTAAGCCAATTTCGGTTTTAAAAGCCAAATTTAAGCTTAATGACAAAGATTATTTCAATTATTTCAAAGCTATGCAAACGAAAGAATATGTTTTGGGCAAAAAAGCCATGGAGTATGTTATTGGAGAAATTACATCTTCGGCTTTGATGGAAGACTATTTTAAAAATCCTGACAATGTTTTGGAGAGGATGAAAATCTTTTTGGATAACAGCTCAAAGATAACTGAAAACCAGGCGTTTACAATTCTGTTGGGCGACAACTATGAGAAAAAATTGGGCTTTTCTTTTAAAGAAAAATCAAAAAATAGTGCAGAACGCACAAAATAAAAGCGGACAACCCGCTTTTTCTTTTTATGAGTGCGATTTTCGGGTTGACGGCGAGAAGAAAAAAACAAACGTCAAGTGCTGCTTTTTATAAAAAAAACTGCACCATAAGTGCAGTTTTTTTGGTGCGGATGAGAGGGGTCGAACCTCCACGGTTTCCCACTTGCCCCTTAAACAAGCGCGTCTGCCATTCCGCCACATCCGCATACTTCAATATTTTATACCAATTTGATAGGTTTGTCAACAAAAAATGCAAAAAAAATTATTATTTTATAAAACAAAGCGTAATTTTTTTTTAAATTATGCTAAAATTTTGAGAGGACAAACGATAAAATGTAAAAAGCAACGGATTGCGCTTGATTTTTTTAATATATTTTGTTATAATATATATATGAGATTTCGCGAAAGAAGGATTTTACATGTTTGTTTGTGCAGTTTCGTGATTATGTTGCTTGGTTTGGCAGCAATCTTTGTCTTTTTCCCAACAAATTTTGCTTTTGCAAAACAAAGTTATGTTCTGCCAGATGACTATAACGCTTTTTATCAATCTTTCATGCAGATGCAAGAAGATGTGGGTTCAGCAAACGACGGAATTGCTTCAATTTCTGCCTTTTCAAGCGAACAAGAAGAGGTAGAACTTAATCGTTTGATTGTCAGCTCCAACAGTTTTGTTCCAAGTTGTGGGGCAAAATGGGAGGCAAGATATAAAGAGTGGAATTTCTTCCAATATGAAACGCATGCACAAACAGAAAAGGCCTATGACTATTTGATAAATCTTGGCTATGATGTTTCCTTTGACACTTATGTGACGGTGAATGATGGCGAGGATGTTCAGGCATACAACACCGCCACACACACCTACAACACGTGGGCAGATGAATATATGCATTACAACAACTTCATTTCATATCAACTTGGCGACAACCAACTTGACGATGTGTATGTTTTTGTGCTTGACACGGGGATTAACAAATATCACGAATTGTTTCAAGGCAGAATTGATGAAACTTTGGCGGAAAGCTTTGTTGGATACACTCCAGAGAAAGTGAAAACATCAACAAATCCTGCAGATTATGATTATTATGATGACCACTATTATGAGCAAAATGGCATGCGTGTTTATGGACATGGAACACACACCAGCGGAACAATTGCAGAACTTACAACTGACAACGTTAAAATTGTGCCATACAAAGTGTTGGATAAAAATGGCAGCGGGGCAGTTGCGGGGATTATTACAGCCATTGAGAAACTTATAGATTTGAAAACCACAAATTCAGACATGAAAATTGTTGCAAATATGAGTTTGGGCGTGAATTATTTTGATGAGGATTTAAGTGCAAATGAAATAATTCAAAATGCAGCAAGGTCAAAACTCACTGCGGCCGTAAGAAATGGCGCAAAAGCGGGAGTTGCCTTTGTTGTTTCGGCGGGAAACGAAAGTCAAACAACATCAAATGTTTCGCCGGGAAACTGTGACGAGGCGATTGTTGTTTCCGCTCTGAGAAATGGTGGATATTTGAATAACGGGCTTGTTTTTGACAGTTCATACAGCAACTTTGGAAGCCATGTGGATTTTTCAGCACCTGGAACAGCAATTATGAGTGCATCAAATTTGGCAAACACGGCTTATCACGAACTTTCGGGAACATCTATGGCGGCACCTCACGTTTCCGCGTGCTATGCGCTGTTGTTTTCGCTTCCAAAATATAAAACTTTTGAACAGGTGACCAAATCTTTAACGAAAAATGCTGTTGATTTGGGAAGAAGCGGCAGAGACGACTATTACGGCTATGGCTGCATTGATTTGGCAACGGTTGACAAAGTGTTCTCGCAAAATCTTGTTGAGTTTTCGCAGCAAACAGATGAACAAAAGGGGATGACTTCTGCCACATTCAGCTTGTCATTTAACGAAGAAGGCGCACAAGAAGTGGAAATTTATTATTCTTTGAATGAATATGAAACCACTTTAAACAAAAGCACATGGACACAATATCTGCAACCTGTTGAAATTGAAAAAACAACAAAAGTTCATGCTGTTGCAACCTATATTGACGAAGAAGGAAATTTGGGTGAGACAAAACTTGCATCAAAAACATATTATGTTGAAAACTATGACCTTTTAAGTAATTTTGATTTTGGTGACGAAGTGGAAACATGGCCATTTGGTGGTTGTATTTCAATTAAAAAATATAACGGCACAGAACTTAAAACTTTAAATTTGCCAAGCGTGTATTATAAAGATGAGCAGGGCAATCAAATTTATAATGAGTTAACCATAACTTCAATTATGCCTTTTGCTTTTGGTTCGGGTTGCCCCGTGGAAGTGTTAAATTTGCCATCAACAGTGATTGAAATTCAAGAAAACGCCTTCAATGGTGACGGAAACATCCAAGAAATAAACGCTTCAGGCGTTACACAAATTGGCGAATATGCGTTTAGAAGTTGCAAAAATCTTAAAACAATTTCATTTTCAAGCGAAGTCACAAAAATTGAACCATACACTTTCTATGGCTGCGAAAACTTGCTGACTTTGAATGGAAACTTTGCAAATGTTGGAGAAATTGGCTCTTATGCTTTTTCGGGTTGCACAAATTTAACTTTGGTTGAAAACAACTTCTTAAATGTTTGGGATGTTGGAACGTATGCTTTTGAAAATTGCAAAAATCTCAACGTTCTCACGCTGCCACAAATTGGCGCCGGGAGCAATTCAACGGGCAAGGTTGGAAAACTTGGAGACTATGCCTTTAACAACGCCGAAATTGCAGAATTGTTGCTTGGGCCAAATATTTCGGATTTTACAATAAAATATGAAGTGAAAATTGGAAAACTTTATGGCTATTTTGCAGCTAAACCTCAAATTTTGAATTGTGACTTTGAATATTATGACATAAATTTGAAAACATCCAAACCGCTTCAAGAATACGTTGCCTTTGTTAATAAAGGGGAAAAATATGAGGCGGACATCGCTGTGATTGGCTATAAAGTGGAAACGCCAATTAAAAACAGTGGCTCTTTCAAGCAAGAGGGAAGCAAGGAAAACAATTTTGAATGGATTTATCATTATGTTTTTGACGGAACGCAATCTGTGGAAAGCAGAATTTGTTTTAGAGACACCGTTTCGCTGAGTTGTATTGATGCCTTTGGCAACCAAATCCAAACGCCTTTTGAAAGCAAATGCCAAAGTTTAACAATTAATGTTGTTGACGAAAGCACGCCAAAGCACACCTTCACTTATGTTGAAAAAGACAGCCCTCCAGGTGAAAGGCGTTTCAGCGTAAAGGTTAACGGCTTGCTTGTCACAGATGAGAGTTTAACTTTCTATGAAGGAACAATTTCAAAACCTTTCAAATATGTTATTGAAGTTGTGCCTGATGTTGGATATCAAATCAACGCCATTGTGCTTTCAACAAAACCAGATGAAAAAAGGCCGGCTGACCGACCTATTGAATTAAGCCATGTTACGCAAGATATTGAAATGACTGTGACAACATCCGAAATTAAGGATTACACATTGACTTTCAATTACTTTGGGTTGGTTGACGATGATCCTGAATCGGACAACAATCGAGTGATTGTCAACGGCAAACAAATTGACAAAAATGATAAACCATCTAATGTTGATAAAGGTGAGGTATTCCAATTTACAGTTAAAGAGGGTGCGGGATACAAATTGGTGAGGGTTTCTGTTGATGGAATTGATATTGAAGCTCAAAATGGGGTTTTCACCATTGACGAAATTTACAAAAACTTAATCATTGATGTTGTTTTTGAACGAATTTCTTATAAGGTTGAAGTTCAAAAAGGAATTGGTGGAACATTTTCAAATGAATATGGCAATGAATATAATTCTGTTAGGCGTGGCGACAGCGTTACTTACAGATTTTCCACAAGTCAGGGTTATCAACTTGATTTCATCACCGTTAATGGCAAGCAAATTTATGTTAAAGGCAACACCTTCACCATTGACAACGTGACAGAAGATTTGTTGATTGTTGTTTCCTTCAAAAAACAAAGTGGTGGATTTTTGTCGGGCAATTCTGTTTTGCTGGATTACTTCATAATTTTTGTTGTTCTGTTTGTTGTGTTTGGAATACTGAAACTTGTGGTCTATTTGATAAGGAAAAAGCATCCTACTTTGAGAAAATACTAAAATTTGCTTTGAAAAAATTTTGTTTAGTGTTATGATGAAAATTGGGAGGCTGATATGGAAGCTTGGATGATTATTTTGATTGTTTTTGCAATTCTTATTGTCGCATTTGCTTCTCTTGCGATTGTTTGGGTTGTGGAAGTTCGCAAAGTTCTTAAAGGCTTGAAAAGAAAAGTTGAGGCCAATTTTCCAGAAATGCAGCAAATTTTAACAAAAAAATATGATTTTTACACTAAATTTTTGAATTTTTTGAAAAATCACACAAAAGAAAACGTTTTGGATGAGGTTGCTGCCTTAAACCAAACTTGTTTAAAGGAGCCAAACGCCAACAATGATTTTGCGCTTAACTTAAAGTTGAAAGAATTGGTGGAGAGTTTGGAAAAACAAGAAAAATTGCAACAAAATGAAGAATATGTTTCCTTATTGCAAGAAAAACAACAAGTTGAAGATGAGGCAACAGAAAGAGTGAAAATTTATAACGGCATGGTTGAGGCATACAACGAAAAAGTGAAAAATTTTCCTTCCAATTTTGTTGCACAAAAATTCAATTTCGAAATTATGGATTATTTCAGAATAACTGACAAAACTGAATGATTTTCAAAAAAAACACGCTTTTGCGTGTTTTTTATGCGATTTTTTCTTCTTGTTCAACTGTTTTGGAGTTGTTTTGATTTGTTTTTGTGTTGTCATTAAGAATTGTGTTTTGGGCGCTTTCGTGGGTTAAAACTTCATTTTCTGCATTTTCAATTTCATCTTTGCTTATTTGTTGATGTGCTTTTGCTTGTTTTTCCTTTTCAATTTTGGCTGGCCTATGTTTTCTAAATTTCAAATTTTTGCTGGTAAGAGAAGGCGCTTCATCAGGGGTGTTTATTATTTGAATTTTAGCCTCATCGGTTTTTTCGTTTGTTTTGCTTGTTTCTTCGGCTGGGGTTTCAATTTCTTCATCTAAATTGACAAAAGTTGCATTTCCATTCATGTTTTCACCATATCCAAAGCCCTTGTATGTGTCTATATTGCGCATATATGGTGCATAGGTGTCTGTGTTGCGATTTGGATTGAATATGCCAGCGTTGTTATAAAATCCATTGTTATACATGCCGTTATATCCATTGCCATATATGCCGCTGTTATAAATTCCGTTGTATCCATTGTTGTAGACGCCGTTGTTCGCAAAATTTGTTCCATAATAGCCATAATTCCCATAAGGGCTGGCTGCGTGATTTATGCTGTTGGAATTGAATTTGTAAGGATTTGCTGGATTTGCATTGTTGTAATAATAACCGTTGTTGATTGGCATGTTGTTGATTGGGGCAACGGGATTGTTTATTGGGTTGGTTTGCGGATTTTTTATAACAACAACTTCTTTTCCGCATTTTGGACAAACTTTTCCATTCACTTTTTCGCCACATTCAGGGCATTTTGTTTCTGGAAGATAGGTGTCAATGTTCTTTTGCAAGCCTGTTTTTGTTGATTTTTCCTCTTTGTCTGTTTGCGCTGAGGTGTTTTCTTTATTTTCAACATCTTTCACATCTGCAATTTTAACGCCCAAATTTGACGGATTTTGCGTGCCGCTTTCCGTTTTAATAAATTGTTGCAATTGACTTAGTGTGTTTAAAATGTTTTGATAATAAGACAATCGTGCATTGGAATTGCTGATAAGGCGATTTAGTTTTGCGGTTATCCTTTCTTCATTTTTTGTGTAATTTTTCTTTAAGGATTCTATTGCCTTCAATGTGGTTGAAAGTTCGCTCTTTGAATTTGACACTGAGTTGGTGTATTTGCTCAAATCGTCAGTCAAATCTCGCACCGCAAACATTTGTGCTTTTGAAAGTTTAAGCCCAGAAAGATTGTTTTTGAGGATTGCGGTTTTGTTTAATATGTCAAGCTTGTAATATTCTTCATTGGTTAAACTGTTTTGTGCGTTGCCTGCGTTCATTGAGGCGTATTCATTCATGTTTTCCGCAGTTATTTGCGTTGGGCTGACTGTTTGCACGCTACTGATTATGTTTGCAGTGTGGTCGAGTTGATTTGATAAGGTTGAAATTGTGGCGTCCGTTTTTGCTGGCGTTCCACAAGCGGTGAGCGTTAAACACATTCCAAGTGCAAGCGTTCCTAAAAATATTTTTTTCATATTACCTCCGTTTTGCTTAGGTTTTGCAAATGTGAGATTTTTATTCGCTTTTATTTGGTGGTTGTGATTATTTTTGATAATTTGGGACAAAATTTTAAAGAGGTTATTATGGAAGATAAAAAACGTAATGAGGCTTACAACAAATATGTAAGTGCAAAAATTCCTAAAACACACGCATGGCCTGCACTTTTCAACTCCTTTTGGGTTGGTGGGCTTATTTGCGTTATAGGGCAGGGCATAAACGATTTGTTGCTACTTGCTTTTCCTATGTTGTCGCAGCAAAGTGCTTGGGCGCTGACACTGATTGCCTTGATTTTTATTGCCTCTTTCCTAACGGGCATTGGCGTGTATGACCAAATTGGAAAGTTTGCCGGCGGCGGTTCAATCGTGCCAATCACGGGCTTTTCGAACTCCATTGCAAGCCCTTCAATCGAATTTAAAAGCGAGGGCATAGTTTATGGAATTTGCGTGAAAATGTTCACCATCGCAGGGCCGGTGATTGTGTTTGGCGTGGCATCAAGCATGGTTGTTGGGCTGATTTATTGGATTATATCTTTGTTTTGAGAGGCGTTTATGGCAGAAACAATTAAACTGAAAAAACAACCAAAAATTATAGGCTCTTACAGCATTGTTGGGCCTAAGGAAGGCAAAGGGAACTTTGGCGAATATTTTGATTATGTTATGAAAAATGACTTTTTTGGCGAAAAAACTTTTGAAAAAGCAGAGCGAAAAATGCTGGAAAATGCCATAACGGGTGTGATACAAAATGCCAAACTTCAAACCAAAGACATTGACATTATGATTGCCGGAGATTTGCTTAACCAAATTATAAGCTCTTCCTATGCGGCAAGGGTGTTCAATTTTCCGTTTTTAGGAGTGTATGGGGCTTGTTCCACAATGGCAGAAAGCATTGGCGTGGCATCAATTTTGGTTGACGGCGGCTATTCAAAAAATGTTGTGTGTTGCACAGGCTCGCACTTCTCAACCGCCGAAAGACAATATCGTTTTCCGTTGGAACTTGGCAATCAACGGCCTCCAACTTCGCAGTGGACAGTCACGGGCGCTGGAAGTTGTGTGATTTCTTTGGAAGGCGAAGGGCCAAGAATAACAATGGTGACATTTGGAAAGGTTGTGGATTGGGGAATAAATGATGTGAACAACATGGGCGGAGCAATGGCGCCTGCGGCAAGAGAAACAATGCTAAACCATTTTAGGAACACAAAAACGGGGCCGGATGATTATGATTTAATTTTGACGGGCGATTTGGGAAAGCTTGGAAGCGAGATTTTGATTGACCTTATGGAAGATGAGGGCATAACACTTGGAAGCAATTATGGCGATTGTGGGCAAATGTATTTTAAAAGAAGCCAACAAACTTTGTGTGGTGCATCGGGAGCGGGTTGTTGTGCAACAGTGTTTAATTCGTTTATAATTAAAAAATTGCGGGAGAAAAAGTATAAAAGAATTTTGTTTATGCCAACGGGTGCGCTTTTAAGCACAACATCAACTCAGCAAGGCGACACAATTCCTTGCACTTGCCATGCGATTGTGATTGAGGCATAAGGAGGGAAAATGGAAATTTTTGTGAATTATATTTGGGTGTTTTTGATTGGCGGGCTTGTGTGTATGTTTGGTGAAGTTTTGATTATCACCACAAACATAACTTCTGCCAGAATACTTGTCACCTTTGAAATGATAGGCTTGGTTTTGGAGGCCATTGGAGTGTATGATTATATTTCTGATTTTGCCAAAGCGGGCGTGAATGTTCCAATCATTGGTTTTGGCGCATCACTTGCAAAAGGGGCAATTGGCGCAGTTGAAACGCATGGCTTTCTTGGAATTTTCACGGGAGGCCTAACTGCCACTGCGGGAGGAATTGCTGCCGCCATTGGCTTTGCATTTTTGTTTGCTTTGATATTTAAATCTCACACCAAAAAGTGATTGGTCTTGGCTGAAATGACATAAAACAAATTTGCTGTATAACACAATATAAAGTGTAGTATGCAATTGCATAATACACCATATATTGATGTTATAAAATTTGACAAAATCCGCCTTTTGCATGCATATACTACTTTGTGGTGACATATTACAACAATCTTTATAAGAAGCGAAGGAAACGAAAAACAAGAATTTTGATTTTGGTTTTTCTTTCTCTTATTGGGCTTGTTTTGGGCTATGTTTTTGGTGTTATTTTTCCCGTTGTGATTGAGGCGTCTGAGCAGATGATTTTCTCTCTTTCCACAACAGCGGTGAGCGATGCCGTTTATGAGGTTTTAAAAGAAGAGAATTTGAAATATCAAGATATTGTGAACATCACTTATGACACTGCGGGGGATGTTTCTTTGATTACGCTTGACACGGTTAAACTGAACGGAATTGCCAGACGCTTTTATCAAGTTGCGCAAATAAATTTGGATAAAATGGGTGAAGTTGGCATTGATGTTTCGCTTGGAACATTCACAGGCATACCTTTTTTGGTTGGGCTTGGGCCAAAGGTTAACCTTAAACTTGTTTCAATTGGGGCAATGACATCAACTTTCAAGAACAATTTTAGAGGGGCGGGCGTGAATCAAACAAATCACACGCTTTCCATCGAACTTTTTGCAAGTGTCAGCCTTATTTTGCCGTCTTATAGCCACACAATCGACAGCGTGACGGAGGTTTTGGTTTCTGAAAGCGTGATTGCTGGCAAAGTTCCACAGGTTTATTTGGGGGACAATTCAAGTTTAAATTTCATTCCAAACAGCACTTGACAACAAGAAAAAAGTGTGTTATAATCCAACAAAGTGGAGGGGTTAAAAATGATATTTGTTGGAAATGGCGAAAAATATTGGGATTTATTTGATAAAAGTGCTTTGTATGCAGGCAAAATTTGCGAATATAGCGATAGGTTTAACAAGCTTATAAAATATTCAAACAAATATATGAAAGTTTTGGAAAAAACATATCAAAAAACTGAAAAAGCTCCAACCTTCCCAGCGGGCGAGGCTCTTAATGTTACAACTTTAAGAGATAAAGCCAAGTTTTTTGAAATAATTTTGTCAGTTAAAAATCCAGAATTTACACATTTTCTTGAAGTTTTGGGAAAGGGTGCTGAAAACAAAAGTTTGATTGACAGGGGTTATGTTCAGTTGCTGCCAATTCTTCAATTTTTAAACGAAAACGCCAAAATTGAGTTTTCATATCACCTTTTGGCTGCAAAATTGGACACAACCGCAAAAGTTGATTACATACAAGCGGTGACAAAACGTTCAAATGAAGAGTTTAAAAATTGGCTGTTTGCAAGTTTTGTTTCTCAAACAGAAGAAAAAGACCAAGCATTTTTCAAAGAACTGCTTTCTCAAAACATTTTTGAAAAAGAAACAGTTGAAAAATTTGTTAATGACAAGGTTGTTGGACAAATCTGCAAAGATGCAATTCAGCCAAAAGAACATGTTGAAAAAGTTGAACAGGTGCAAGAAAAGGTGGCAGAAAGAAAACCACAACATTCAAATGCAGCAAAACAAGAAAAAGCAAAATTACAATAAGGTGAGAGAAATCTCACTTTTATTTTTATCTTTTTGTGAAAAGTTGCGTTTTTTGTTTTTATTTTTTCTCTTTTTATTGTAAAATAAAAGAGGATGCGAGGTTTTATGAAAAACACGAAAGAACTTAAAGATGAAAACGATGTTGTTGACACTGTTCAAAAATCAAATTCAATGAGGTTTTTGGCGGCGTTTAATGACATTGATTATGCTATTAAAACAAGATACAACTTCAATCGCAGCATGGGTTTTTCCGAGGCCATTAGGAAGGCTGTGGCTTACAACTACACTGTGAGAAAATATGAGGACGATTTGATTGGTTATGGAAGGCTTAGAAACGCCATTGTTCATGGCAATGACGATTTTGTTATTGCTGAGCCTCATATTGATGTTGTTGAGAAAATTGAAAAAATTCAAAGGCTTCTCACAACGCCACCAAGGGCGCTTGAAACCATTGCAAGACGAGATGTTTTGCTTGTTGATTCTGGAAAATCTATGCGCGAAGTTATCATGATGATTGCCTCTTCTGGATATTCAAACATTCCTGTTAGAAATTCAAATTATGAGATTATTGGAATTGCAAACGGGCAAAAAATTTTGGATTCTTTTGGCAAATATTTGATTGCGGGCGGCAAGCCAAATGTGTTTTTGGACAGCGTTAAAATTGAGGATATGCTTTCAAAACTTGAAAACAGCGATTATTATGCTTTTGCAAATCGCGACATAACAGTGGAAGAGGCGCTTTTGCTTTTCCATCAAAATTCAAAACTTTTGGCAGTTCTTGTCACCGAAAACGGCGGGGCAAAGGAAAAGCCTTTGGGCATTATGACAGCCGCTGATGTGATTAGAATGAATAAGATTTTGGAAAATTATTGATTATTGTTGACAAAAATTTTTTGCGGATTTATAATTAAAACATCTATAAAGGCGTTTGAGAAAAGACAACATCTTAACTTTGGATTTGCAGAGAGTTGCCGCTTTGCTGAAAGGCAATATGAAGATTTTAAGATTATCACTTTTCGAGCCACTTTCTGAAAAAGGCAGTAAGAAAGTCGGGAAGCCCACCGTTATTGGGCAGGTGTGTGATGGCACGCTGAAAGGAGCAAGTGGTAACCCTTGAAGGTTCTTGTGACTTTCAAGGATTTTTTATGTAAGGAGAAAGTTATGAAAAAAGAACAAACTGTCCCAAATTTTGTTGAATTAGAGAAAGGTATTTTGAAATTCTGGGAGGAAAACCACTGCTTTGAAAAGTTGGTTAAAAAGAATGCGGGCGGCACGCGTTTTAGATTTTTGGACGGGCCAATCACAGCAAACAATCGTTCTGGCGTGCACCACATTTGGGGAAGAGTTTTGAAGGATATGACAATCCGTTACAACGCGCTTAAAGGCAAAGATTGTCAATATCAAAACGGCTTTGACGCACAAGGGCTGTGGGTGGAAGTTAACATTGAAAAAGAACTTGGGCTTAATGGCAAGCCGGAAATTGTGGAATATGGCATTGACAAATTCACCAACAAGTGCATGGAAAGGGTGAAGTTTTTTGGCAATGAAATCACAAATCAGTCAATAAGAATTGGGCAGTGGATGGATTGGAAAAATTCCTATTACACAAACAGTGACGAAAACATAACATCCATTTGGCATTTTTTGAAAAAGTGTGATGAAAAGGGGTGGATTGTCAAGAAAAATCGCCCAATGGCTTGGTGCCCAAGATGCGGAACAAGTTTGTCAGAACATGAAATGTCCTCTTCTTATCATGAAGTTGAGCACACTGCTGTGTTTGTGAAACTGCCTATTAAAGGGAAGGATTTTAAGATTGTTGCATGGACAACAACGCCTTGGACACTCACTGCAAATGTTGCGCTTGCAGTTAATCCAGAATTTGAATATGTGAAAGTTAACTTTGAGGGCGAAAACATCGTTCTTGGAAAGGACCGTTTGAAAGTTCTCAAAAGTGAAGTGGAAATTTTGCAAACTTTTAAGGGAAGAGACCTTGTTGGGCTGGAATATGAAACTTGTTTCCCAGAACTTCCAGAACAAAATTTTGTTCACAAAGTTGTTGCTTGGGACGAAGTTGACAACACAGAAGGAACTTGCGTTGTTCATATTGCACCGGGCTGCGGAGCAGAGGACTTTGAACTTGGACAATCGCTTGGACTGAAAGAAATTTGTCCAATAAATGAACAGGGCGTGCTTTTGGACAACACCGGCTTTTTGGCTGGCAAGAAAACAACTGAGGTTGCCGAACTTGTTGCAGACAGATTGAAAAAAGACGGCAAACTTTTGTATGCTCACAAATATAAACACTCTTATCCTTTCTGCTGGAGATGCAAAACAGACCTTGTTTACAAATTGATTTCCGCTTGGTTTATCAAAATGGACGAAATTAGGCCAATGGCTTTGAAGGCTGTTGAGAGCGTTACTTTCAAGCCAGAATATGCAAAGAAAAGAATGACCGATTGGCTGAATAATATGGGCGATTGGAACATTTCTCGAAGCCGCTTTTATGGGCTTCCTCTTCCATTTTATGTTTGCGAAAAATGCGGCAAAGTTCATGTTATTGGCAGCCTTGAAGAGCTGAGGGCAAAAGCGGTTGACCCAAGCCTTGTGGACAAGTTGCCAAACATTCACAGACCTTGGATTGATGACATCAAAATCAAATGTGATTGCGGCGAGGTTGTTTCGCGCATTCCAGAAGTTGGCGATGTTTGGCTTGATGCCGGAATTACACCTTTTTCAACAAAAAAATATTTCACCGATAAGAAATTTTTTGAGGAAAATTTTCCAAGTGAATATGTGTGTGAGATGATTGAACAAATCAAACTTTGGTTCTATTCGCTTTTGATTATGAGCGTTGTTCTAACCGGAAAAGCGCCATATGAAAAAGTGGTCACTTATCAATATGTTAAGGATGAAAATGGCAACGAGTTCCACAAGAGCGGCGGAAATTCGCTTGATGCGGAAGTGGTTGCGGACAAAGTTGGGGCGGATGTTATCCGTTATTTATACTGTTCTTCCAGCCCAACAAATGAAATGCGTTTTGGCTTCAACTTAACTGACGAGGCAAGAAGAAAACTTTTGGGCTTTTGGAACATTTTCACTTTCTTTAACACCTATGCTGTGATTGACAATCCAAAACTTGATGGCTTTATGCCAAAAGAGAGCGATTTGACAGTGCTTGACAAGTGGCTTTTGGAGAGCATAAACAAATTTATTGCAGAGAGTGACAAAAATTATGCTGATGACAAAAACTATGTTGTTGTGCATGACTTTGAAAAACTTGTTGACGACATTTCCAATTTTTACATTCGTGCAAACAGAAAAAGATTTTGGAAGAGCGAAAATAAAAATGACCAACTGACTGCTTATTGGTGTTTGTATCAAGCAATAAAGGCGATAATTCGGGTTATGACGCCAATCATTCCTTTTGTGACAGAATATATTTGGCAAAACTTGGTTCGTGAAATTGAAAAAAATGAGGCGGAATGTGTTATGCTTGCACTGTTCCCAACGGAAGTTTATCCAGTGCATTTTGACGATATTTTGGAAAGGGCAGAGGTTGCAAGAAACATTATGTCCACCGCTCAAAGGCTTAGAAATGAAAATCAAATCAAGGTTAAGCAGCCACTTAAAATCATGTATGTTGCTGGCGGCGAAAACACTGTTAAAGTTTTGAAAGATTTTGAGGACATAATCAAAGACGAACTCAATGTGAAAACGCTTGAAGCAGTTACGGACGATGCAAAGTTTAATGACGAATTTTTGTCGGTGAACTTCAAAAATGCTGGGGCGGTGCTTAAAGGTGATGTTCAAAAACTCAAAGCGGCGCTTGCAGCACTCTCTGATGAAGAAAACAAAAAAGTTTTGGCGGGATATAAAAAAGGAAAGGTGACAGTTGGACAGTTTAAGGATTTGGACAGCTCGCTTTTCAATCTTGAAAAGAAGCCAAAAACCGATTTTGTCATTTCTCACGAAAACGGAAACACAGTTGTTCTTGACATCAATTTGGATGAAGGCTTAATTTTGGAAGGGCTTTACAGAGAATTTGTGAGAGGCTTGCAAGTGCTTAGAAAAGAGGCGGATTTCTCTATTGATGAGCGCATTTATGCCTATTTTGAAACCGGCGATGACAAACTTGCCGAGATGCTTTACAATTTCATGCCAAAAATCAAGCAGGAAGTTTTGATTTTGCGGGCTGTTGAAAAGATAGACAAGCCAGACATTGAAAGAAATGTTGAAGTGGGAGATAGTTTTATCATAGTTAAATTTGCAAGAAAATAAAACGGAAGAAGAGTGATGGGAAACACGTATTCAAGGCGAACAGGTTTAAAAATTTTGTTTAAGTATTACAAAAAACACTGGATTTTTCTTGTGTTGTATATTTGCATGCTAACTCTTCAAGCAGTGCTTGCTTTCTTTGATGCCATGTTTATTGCAAGAATGATTTCCTCAATTATGGACGAAGCAAACTATGGCGCGGCGCTCATATATGCGGGGATAAGTTTGGCGCTGCTGAGCACGGTGGTTTTGAGCGAAATTTTGAACACCTACTTTTTCAAACAACTTGAAAACAGAACAAAAATTGACATTCAACAGCAGGTTTTGAGAAGCGCTCTTGAAATTCAAATGAGCGAATATGACAAAATGGGCAGCGGCATTATTGTCACAAGACTGACATCTGATATAGACAGGCTGTCAACCGCCTTTAAGGAGTTGACACGAGGCGTTTTTGAGATTTTGAAGCGCGTTTCTTATGTTTTATACATATTCTTCTTGAACGTTTGGCTTGGATTGTTTTTGCTTGGAATGATTTTGGTTACATCTGCATTTTACGCTTTGAGAGTTCACTATCTTCGCAAACTGAAACCTGGCGTAAACAACGCCGCAGAGAGAGTTAATTCAAAGATAATTGAGGTTATTCGTGGGGTTAAAGACATCAAAACGCTTAATTGCGTTGACAACACGCTTTCAATTTTAAAACGAGACCAATTGGTTTACAAAAAACGCGATGATAAAGAGTGGTATGTTGGAATAACGCTGGCAAATGTTGCCACACTTGTTGAATATATTTTCAACTTTTTGTTCATTTTCTTGTGTTTGTATTTCTTGCGGCTGAATGGGCTTACACCTGTTGTGTTCTACACCTGTTTTCTTTACAAAGACCATGTTTTGGACTTTGCACAGCGATGTGGCGACCTTTATTATCGCTTTGGCGAAATTGCCGTTTATGCGGGGCGAATATTCAAAATTGCAGAGCCTGAAACCTATCAAATAGACACCTTTGGCGAGCAAGATTTGGCACATTATAAAGGGAAAATCATTTTTGAAAATGTCAATTTTTCTTACAACAGCCAAAAAGGTGTTTTGAAAAACGCATCCTTTATGATTGAGCCAAAACAAACGGTTGCTTTTGTTGGCGAGAGCGGTTGCGGCAAAACCACAATAATAAATCTCATCGCGCATCTGTATTACAAAAATTCTGGCAACATATTTTATGATAACACGCCGATTGAAGCGGTTAGCCGCGATTTTATCAAAGAAAACATTGCAGTTGTGAATCAATTTCCATACATTTTCAACATTTCAATTCGTGACAATTTTAAAATTATAAAAAATGACATAACCGACAAAGAAATTTTGAATTTGTGCAAGAAAACAAAGATATATTCTCACATCAAAAGCCTTCCAGACGGGCTGGACAGCGTTATTGGCGAAAACGGTTGCCAATTTTCGGGAGGGCAAAGGCAAAAGCTGTGCATTGCCAGAGCGCTTGCAAGAAATGTTAAAATTTTGATTTTTGACGAGGCAACAAGTGCGCTGGACAACACCTCTCAAAGCGAAATTATGAAAATTATAGAAAATTTAAAGCGAAAAATGACAATCATTTTGATTGCTCACAGATTGTCCACCATAACTTATGCCGATTGTATTTATCTTTTGAAAGATGGCGAAATTGTTGCACAAGGCACTCACAGCGAACTCTATGAAAACAACGAATATTATAAAGAGCTTTACATAAGCGCATTAAAGCAGCAAGACCTTGAAACTAAAAAGTGATTTGCTTGATTTTTTTGCGCTTTATTTGTTATTATTAAAAAAGGAGAGAAAATATTGAGAATTGCGGATGATTGGAAAGACTATAAAGTTCTAAAAACCGGTGACGGGGGAAAACTTGAATTGTGGGCGGATGTCAAATTGCTTCGCCCAGACCCACAAGTTATTTGGCACAAAAAAAGCGATATGCAAAAAGAGGCAGATGCTTTTTATGAGCGCAAAGACGGTGGCGGACTTTGGCATTTTAAAAAGCAAATTCCTGATGAGTGGAAAATCACGTGGCAAAATTTAACTTTTATTGTCAAACCTATGGGTTTTAAGCACACGGGGATTTTTCCAGAGCAGGCAGTTAATTGGAAAATGATGCAAAATCTTATCAAATCGGCTGGGAGGCAAATTAGGGTTTTAAACCTTTTTGCATACACGGGCGGAGCATCAGTGGCTTGTGCTTCGGCGGGTGCGGCTGTCACACATGTTGACGCAAGCAAAGGCATGGTTGAGAGGGCGAAAGAAAACGCCAAACTGAACAACATAACAAGCATCCGCTTTATTGTTGACGATTGCCAAAAATTTATTGAGCGAGAAATAAGGCGAGGAAACAAATATGATGCCATCATAATGGACCCGCCAAGTTACGGAAGAGGGCCAAATGGCGAAATGTGGAAACTTGAAACCAATTTGGCAGATTTTGTTGAACTCACAAAAAAGGTTTTAAGCGATAAGCCACTTTTTGTGCTGATAAATTCCTACACAACGGGGCTGCAACCAACTGTTATTGCCAACATTTTGAAATCGGTGTTTGGGCAAGGTGATGTTGAGGCTGACGAAATTGGTCTTCCAACTGAAGAAGGTTTGATTTTGCCTTGTGGGGCAAGTGGGGTGAAAATATGGAAAAACTAACAGTTTTGTATGAAGACAATCAAATTGTGGTTGTGATTAAGCCACAAAATGTGCCAACTCAAAGCGACATCAGCGGCGATGAGGATATGCTTAAATTGGTTAAGGCATATATTAAAGAGAAATATCAAAAGCCGGGCGAGGCTTTCATTGGGCTTGTTCATCGTTTGGACAGACCAACGGGCGGCATAATGGTTTTTGCCAGGAACTCCAAAGCGGCAAAACGCCTTTCGGAGCAGTTTAAAACGCATGAAGTTGAAAAAGTTTATTATGCGGTTGTGAACGGCGTGGTGAAAGTTAAGAGTGGACATCTTGTGAATTATCTAAAAAAAGATGAGCGAGAAAACATTGTTAAAATTGTGCCAATGAGTGAAAGCGGAGCAAAAAAAGCGGAACGTGTTTACACCTATCTTCAAGATGATGGCAAATGCAGCCTTTTGGAAGTGAAAATCTTAACGGGCAGAAGTCATCAAATTCGCCTTCAACTTTCAAATATTGGTCATCCAATTTGCGGCGATGTTAAATATGGCAAGGAGAAGGGGCAAACGCAAAATCTTGGGCTTTGGGCCGGAAAACTTTCGTTTGTTCATCCAACAACCAAAGAAAAAATGGTGTTTTATGCTTGCCCAGACCTTACAAAAGATGTTTGGAAGAAGTTTAATATTGAAAAATATTTGACAATGTAGGAGGTGCAAAAAAATGAAAAATAGAGCGGAAATTGAAGAAAAATATAAATGGGACTTAACAAAATTTTGCAAGGACGACAAAGATTTTTATGCCAAACTTGCAAAATTGGAGCAGTTAATCCCAGAAATCAAAAAGTTCGAGGGGAAACTTTCCGATGATGCCACACTTTTGAAATATTTGAATTTCAAAACAAGATTGGAAGAGGATAGTTATTTTTTAGCGTATGCACATTATCGTCAAAGTGAGGATATGTCCGCGCGCGAAGCAACCGATATGGTGCAAAAGCGGGATATGGTTATGACAAAACTTGGCACAGCGCTTTCTGCTGTGGATGTTGAGATAAGCAAATTTTCGCTTGCCAAACTTAAAAGGCTGCAAAACTCCCCAAAGTTTAAAGCCTATAAAAGATATTTTGAGCTTGAAATCAGGCACAAAAAGCACACCCTTTCCAAAAAAGAGGAAATTTTGTTGTCACAGATTGATGAATTTTTGGGCGGATTTAGTGACAATTTTGACAAACTCAACGATGTTGACATGAAGTTTAACAAAATTTTGGACAGCAAAGGCAAAGAGCATGACCTTTCCAACTCCAATTTTTCAATTTTGGCTGCAAGCAAGGACAGAACTTTGAGGGAAAATGCTTTTAAGGAGTTGAATGGCAAAAGAGGGGAATTTATCAACACCATTTCCACAAACTATATCAACGATGTGAAAATTGATTGCGTGCTTGCAAAAATTAAGCACTATAAATCGGCGCTTGCGTGGTCGATTTATGCTGAAGAGGCAAGCGAAGATGTTTACAAAATGCTGATTAAAAAAGTTCGCGAAAATGTTGGAATTTTGCAACGCTTTTTTGAGATTAAAAGAAAGATGCTGGGGCTTGATAAGTTTGCAATTTATGACACTTTTGCGCCTGTTTCTGTGCATAACAGCAAAAAATTCACCTATGATGAGGCAATTGAAATCATAAAAAAGGCTGTTGCGCCACTTGGCGAGGATTATGTTGCTTTAATTCAAAGGGCAAAAGATGAACGCTGGATTGATGTGTTCCCAAACAAAAACAAAGAAAGTGGGGCTTATGAAAGCGGGGCAAAGGGCGCAACGCCTGTTGTTATGACCAACTTTGAGGGCGATTTGGACGGAGTGTTCACCTTGGCGCACGAGTTGGGGCACGCAATGCACAGTTATTTCACCTTTGAAAATCAGCCAACACAAACTGCAAGTTATGTGATTTTCGTTGCAGAAGTGGCAAGCATAACAAACGAAATGTTGCTGTTGAAATATCTCTTGCAAAACGCCAAAGATGATAAAGAAAAAATTGCCTACTATGACAAGTTTTTAACAGATATGCGTTCAACCATTTTCAGACAAACCATGTTTGCAGAATTTGAGGAGTTTGCACATGAGGAATATGAAAAGGAACATCCACTTTCTGCGGAACTGCTGTGTGATAAATATGAAGAATTAAACAATTTCTATCATGGCAAAAAGGTTAAACAAATTCCAGAAATGCGCTTTGAGTGGGCAAGGATTCCACACTTCTATTCAAGTTTTTATGTGTATAAATATGCAATAGGCATGATTTGTGCAATAAAAATATCAAACAAACTTTGTGAGGATAGAAACTTTGCGAAGAGTTATAAAAAGTTTTTGTCATCCGGCTGCACACAAGACCCTATATCACTTTTAAAAATTGCTGATTGTGACCTTACAAAGGAGCAAACTTTTGACGAAGCTTTTGCTTGCTGCAAAGAATTTGTTGGCAAATGGGAAAAACTTATAAAATAAAACTTCTATGTATATTTATGCAAAATAATGAATAAATAAAAAATCGCTGATAATCAGCGATTTTTTTAAAGACAGTCAACATAGTTGCGTATTACAGGATATGAATATTCTTCCACATATTCAAAGTATGTATTATACAAAATAGGATACTGTTCTCTTGTGTAAACAACGCCATTGGCTTCTCCCATATCATTTCGTGTCACATCAAAAGGTATGTCAAGATGTTCATCCAAATTGTCAATGTAACGTGCATCCGATAGGTAATTGTAATCATTTGCAAACAGTTGCGGAATTACACTCTCTGCTATGTCGACTATTGGGGCGCCAATCAAGACATTGGCATATGGAAGTTGGTAAAAATGTCCTAATCCAGTGGCATAAGCAGCAGTGCTAATTTCAAATGAACCAATATATGCCAAACTTATATCACTTAAATAAAATGCGTCCAACATATTTAACACAACATCAAAATACCCTAGCATTTCATTAAGCCGCTCTATTGCTTCATAAGTGATGTAAATAACACTGTCTGTATAAAGCCTAAATTGCTGATAAAGCGAATTACTCGTAGCCACAAATTCCATATAGTCATCCACGGTTGTTATTGATGCAGGGATATAGTCAGGCACAAAGGAAATTGCTTGTTGCCAATCATTATAATATCCATTTATTAAGGCATCTATAGTAGAGCCATCAACAATGTATCCTTCGTGAATTTTGCCAGTGTCTGTATTTCTTATTTTTCGGCGAGGAAAACAAACATTTGCAAAAGCATCTTGTTCAATGGTTGTGCCGGGGGTTATATCAGTTGGCATTGGCATATTTACACAATTATAAAATGCTTGATAGCCAATATAACCACAACCACTCAAATCTGCATCGAAAACGGAGAGGGCTCTACATCCAGAACATGCACCATCTTCAACTTGTGATATTGGTGCTTCACACACAAATGTTTCAATTGTGTTTGGAAGAGAGCTTAATGTTGGTGCAACTGGCCAACCATAGCCGTCACCGCCGATAAACAGTTGTCTAACTGTTATTCCGCTAAAATCGATTACGCTAAAATCATAAAGTTCATAAGTGGGATATATATCTATAATTAAAGTATCAATGTAAAAATTTAAACCATAATATTGTATAGCCTTATTTTGATAAGAAAATGCAATGGGACTTATCGAATTTACATCGCCACCCAAAATGACTGTTCCACTAAAAGAAATTTGATTAGACGATGGGTCATACAAGTTAACATAAATATATTCTCCAATTTCTGGTGCTATACCTCTTGCATCAATGACAAATTCTGTGCCTTCCACTTTGTTGCTATACTTATTCCAATTTTCTGCATTCGTTGCTTCTAAGGTTTCTGCATCTGTGACAAAGAAATCTTCAACGTTAAGATATTCATATTTTACTTTGTTTTTGTATTCATATGTGATGTTACCGCCGAGAGAGAAGTTGGATTGCAATGCTGCTGCGTAGGCGATAAGTGGACACGAAACAAAAAGAACCGCCGCAAGGAGGATTAGGGTGAATGTGTTTAATTTTTTCTTTATTTTATTACTCATTTTTTTTCATGGAAAAACACTTTCTTTTTCGCTTGGGCAAGGCACCGATGATGTGTTGAGCAAGGATGAGATCCTTCACTGCGTTCAGGATGACAGCAAACGGAACATAGAAAACCGCCGGCTGTCATGTTGAGCGTAGCGAAACATCCAAAGAATAACGCTTAAATGGATGAGATCCTTCACTGCGTTCAGGATGACAAATAGCCGGCTGTCATGTTGAGCGTAGCGAAACATCCCAAGAATAACGCTTAAATGGATGAGATCCTTCACTGCGTTCAGGATGACAGCAAAACATGCTTGCCCAAGTTTAAGAAAGTTCGGTTTTTAGTCTGCAGCAACAGTTGTCATTGTGAATTTAAGTTTAAAGTCTGTAATGTTTACATCTTGCGTTTTATCTGAAACAGAAAGCGTGATTTTATATGTAGCAGTTTTGTCTGCGTCAATTTTAACCGACTTGTAATCTGAGTCTGGTGTTGCTCCTTCGCCTGTTACTTCGCAAGCCAACGTTACGTTAGATTCTGTTATTCCTTCCTCAACGATAGCAACATTAAGTTTTTTTGTTTTGCTATCATTTTTGATTGTGAATGTAAGAACAATATCTGTTGCATTTTCGTCAAAAGCAAGTTTTAAACCTGACCAAGTTGTTGTGTCGCCGGTGTTCTGATTAGGATTGAACTTCAACTCGTTAAATTTGTCAGCTTGTGTTGAGTCCTGAGCGCCGGAAAGACTTACTTTTGTGACGGTTGCCTCAACGCCGGTTGCTGTAAATGTGATTTGTCCGCCAAGATTGAATTGACTTGTCACAGCAGCCCACGTGATGTAGCCTACCAAACTTGAAACTGCAAGAAACATTATTGCACAAGCAATCACAGTTTTGATTGTTCTAGACCTAAGCTTTTTTTCCATTTTTTACCTCCTTTTGTTAAATTTTTTGAAAGGTGCTACGCTTTCCTTAATAATGTGTGGATTTTTCCGCAAATTATAAGGAAACTCACTACTTTTCAGTTTCATTATAATTTGCGGGGGGGGGGTAATAGTCAAGCAATTTGCAAAAATTTCTTAAAAATTTTTCATTTTTTTTGATTTTAGAGGGGTGAAAGGGCAAAAAATGAGTAAAAAACACAAAAAAACCGCCGAGAGGGCGGTTTTTTGTATCTCAAATTATTCATCTTGAATTTTTTGCTATGAGATACCCTATTGCAAAATAAATCATATTTGAACCATCAAATCCACATCTTGGGGCATTGTTTGGACATGGCGGATTTGGTGGGAAGGGTGGTTGCACACATCCGCAGCCAAAAGGTTGGCACAGGCAACCACTGAACGGACGCAAATCTTGATAGCAACCAGCACAATATTTTGTTGTAATGTTCATTTCATTGCCTCCATTATCAGCATATGTTGTAGGCAATTTTGTGTGCAAGTTTAGTTAAAAATTTGACACTGCTTTCATTTTATTTTATAATCAACCTTATGAAAAGGCTTGATGTTTTGTTGTTTGAAAAAGGGTGTTACGCTTCCAGAGAAAAAGCCAAGCAGGCGGTTGAGAGTGGAAGAGTTTTGGTTGGCGGAAAAGTTGTGCTGAGGCCATCTTTTTTGTGTGAAGAAGATTGTGAACTGCAAACAAAGCCTTTTGAGTTTGTTTCGCGCGGTGGGTTTAAACTTCAAAAGGCTGTGGAGGAGTTTGGATTAAACTTTTCTGGCAAAATTGTTTTGGACATTGGGGCATCCACGGGTGGTTTCACTGATGTTTGCCTTCAAAATGGGGCAAGCAAGGTTTATGCTGTTGACACGGGCGAAGGGCAACTTTCCGATGAAATTAAAAACAATCCAAAAGTTGTGAACATGGAAAAAACAAATTTTTTGTCGCTGCCAATTCAACAAATTTTGGATGTGCAGGCCATTGTGATTGATGTTTCTTTTGTTAGCATAACCAAATTGGTGGAAAAATTGGCTTCTTTTGAAAATGTGGAGGTTGTGGCATTGATTAAGCCACAATTTGAGGTGGGACAAGAATATGCGCGTAGGCACAAGGGCGTTGTTAAAGACGAGAAAATGCATCAAAAAGTTGTCCAAAACGTTTTGAAGTGTTTTGAAGAGGCAGGGTTTAAAAATTTTGGCGTGATAACCTCACCAATCAAAGGTGGTGACGGAAACACTGAATTTTTGGCGTATTTCAAAAAATAAAAAGGGCTTAGCCCTCTTTATAAAAGATTTTTGTGGTGATTTTTGTCATAAGTGATTGTGGCAAAATTTTGCGGAAGAAATTGAACATTTTGTATTGCTTTCCTATTATATATCTTGGTTTGAAATGATTTTTTTCGCAAATTTTGGCAAGTTTTTTGATGGCATATTCTGGGCTCATTCGGCGGCTTTCGGTTTTTTCGGTTGGCTTGGTTGACAGTTCCACCGCTTTGCCATATCTTTCATTTGTGTCATATTCTTTCACGCGGTTTTCCGAAAAGTTTGTTCTAACATCTCCTGGACAAACAGAGGTGACTTGAATGTTTGTTTTTGACAGCTCCATTCTAAGGCTTTGCGCAAAACTGTCCACTGCCGCTTTGCTTGCACAATAATATGCTTTGAATGGGAGTGGAAAAAGGGCGGTGGCGGAGGAAATAATAACAATTTTCCCGTTCTTTTTGAGCATTGGAATTGCATATTTGCAGGCGTTTGCAGTGCCAAAAAAGTTCACATCAAATTGCTGCTTTGTGGCATCTTCTTTAAGAAGTTCAATTGCGCCGCTAAGCCCATATCCAGCACAAGTGATGAGCATGTCAATTTCTCCGTGTTCCAAATAGATGTCATTGAAAGCCTCTTTAAGTTTTTTGCAGTTGGAAACATCAACAGCATAGTCCTCACCATTAAGTGAAACATCAATCACGATGTCTCCTATTTGCTGAAAATATTTTTTAAGCCCAGCGCCAAGTCCGCTTGAAGCGCCGGTTATAACAATTTTCCTTTTTTCAATTCTCATGTTTTTCTCCAAGAACATTATATTATAAATTCTCTTTTTTTCAAAATAATTTGACAAATAATTGTTAAGAATGTTATCATAATATAGTTAGAGGTGACGGGAAATGTATATGAACAAAACAAAAAGGATTTTGATTCTTGTTGGGGCAATCCTAAATTTGGTGAGTGTGACAACAAATTTGATTTTGTCAATCATAATGATGACCAATCGGGAGTTGCAAACGTTATTGGTGCAATCGGGATATGTTTATATGCTTTCGTTCAGCACAAATCTGATTTATTCCATAATTGGCTTTGTGATTGGGGCGGTTGCAAGCACACTTCTTCTATATTCGATTAGGCAAAAAGGGAAATATTTCAGAACATCGCAAATGCAATTTTACATTGGTTTGGGAATTGTGATTTTCTTCGGCAGTTTTGTAACTTGGCTTTTGTTGTTCGTTGCAACTTTGATGCCAGATATAATTGTGATGAACACTCCAAGAGAGATTAGGAGAGAGGAAATAAAGGAAGACAGAGCATACTCAGAAAAAAAGAGGCGCATTGAAGAACTTAAAGCCTTGCGTGACAGCGGTGCAATCACTGAGGAAGAATATAAAGAAAAGTTGTTTGAATTGCTGTAAAGCACAAAAATAAAGATAATTGAAAAAGCTATCTTTTTTAATTTGATTATTGCATAATACTATATGTTGTGTATTATGCATTGCATACTACACCACTTATCGTTTTGATTTGAAAAAATTTGTTAGAAGAGAGGAACATTCTTGTTTGTGAGTGGTGTCTTGAAAAATTTTGGTTTTGTGGTTTAGGCGGTCACTGCTTAAAATTTGTTCAAACAAATTGTCCTTTGATGTTTTTTCCTTGCAGGCAAAATATACGTTTCTTATCCTTGCGTTCGTGATTGCACCAGCACACATCGGGCAGGGCTCTAACGTTACATACAAATCGCAATTTTCCAATCTCCAACTTTTCAACTTTTTGCAGGCTTTGTCTATTGCAATAAGTTCGGCATGATGAAGGGCGTTTTGACTTTTTTCCCGCTTATTTTGCCCGCGAGAAATTATTTTGCCGTCGCACACAATCACGGCGCCAATGGGAACTTCACCTTTTTCACATGCCTTTTTTGCTTCTTTTATTGCCTCTGCCATAAAATCTTTCATGAAGTTATTTTACTTTAATTTTATTTTTTTGTCCACTATATTTGTATTTTTTTTTATTTTGTGCTATTATCATTTACATGGAAAAGAAAAACATTCAACAAAAGACTTTTGAAAAACGAAATTTTTATCGCATTAAGGACACATCAAATCTATTTTTCCTTGCGCTTATTTTTGGGCTGGTTTTAAGCTTTGTTTATGCCTTTGTTTTTGGCGGAATCATGTATAAAATTGACCCTAAATTCAAATTGGAAAATTCTCAGGGAACACCAATTTATATGATAAATTATTTTATTTCCGCAATTTTGCTGCAAGTGGTGTTTTTATTGGTGTATTATTGCTATCACAAGGTTCAAAAAATTTCTTTTAAAGCTTCAAATATACACAAGCCAAATTGGAAGGAAAGCCTTGTGTGGTTGGGGCTTGGGGTTGTTTGCCTTTTGGGGTTTATGTGTCTTATTGAAGGTTGTTTTGGGCACGCTTTCTTGGCGCTTAAAATTGACGCTTCTGACATGAAATTTGGCAATTTTGGCGTTTATTTTGCGGCTGTTATCTTTTTGGGACTTTTACCAGCAGTTGTTGAGGAACTTATCTTCCGTGGCGTGCTTTATCAGGGAATGAAAGGCCATTTTTCGCTTTGGGCAAGGGTTGTGATTTGCGGACTTCTTTTTGCTCTTATGCATCAAAGCATAATTCAATTTATTTATCCTTTTATACTTGGCTGCGCGCTTTCTTTGATTATGGAAAAAACAAACAATGTTCTTTACTGCATGATGTTTCACTTTGCAAACAACTTCTCAACCTTAACTGTTGGCTATATCATGGAGGTTTGCAATTTTGACTTTTTAAGCCTTCCAATAACTTGGTGGTTTGTGTTGGTTTCAATTGTGGCAGCGGCGGCAGCGGTGGGAATAATCTTTTTGGCATTTAAATTTGTTAAAAGCAAAAAAGTTGAGGTTGAAGAAGTGGGGCAAGAGCCTGCTCAATCCAATTTAGTGCTTGGCAAAATGCCACTATTGCTTTTGGCTGGAATGTTGATTTGTCTTGCCTTTATTGTTATAAATCTTTTCGTTTAAGAGTATTATATTTTGAGGACTTTGGTGAAACTTTATGTCTAAAAAACTTTGCTTTAATGTTAATTTGATTTATTTTATTGTTGTTTGTTTGTTTATTGCAATTCGAATTTGCAGTAGTTTAAACCTCTTTTCTTTTTTGGGCGAATATGGAAGTTATTATCTTGGTATCATAATTCAGTTGGGGCTTATTTTTGCTTTGCCAATTTTTCTTTTAAAGAGGCTTGACAAAGGCGATGCAAAAAAAGACACCAAAGATTTTTTGGGCTATAACAAAATTTCCAAAAAGATGATTTTTGTCAGCATTGCCATTGGCATTGCAGTGTTTTTGGTTAACATTTATGTTTCAACTTTTTTCAATTCTATAATTGGGCTTTTTGGCTATAAATCTGCGGAGACAGCAACTGCCGGAACTGCAACTGTTGGAAGGCTTTTTCTGGACCTCTTTTGCACCGCTGTTTTGCCTGCAATTTGTGAGGAAACATTGCATAGAGGAATGTTGCTTGCGGGAAATTCTTGTTTTGGAATGACGAAAACAATTGTGATTTCCGGCGTTCTTTTTGGGCTGTTGCATCTTAACATCGAGCAGTTTTTTTATGCATCCATAATTGGTGTGTTTTTGGGATATGTTTGCTTTGTTGCAAATTCAATTTATCCTTGCATTATCATCCACTTTATGAACAATGCCCTAAGCGTGATTGTTTCTTTTGCAAGCGCAAGGGGAGTTAATTTTATTTCAAATATTATAAACTTTTTCCTCACAAATCCTGTGATTGGATTTATCATGATGCTTTTGGTTTTAACGCTCCTTCTTATTATCATCTACGAACTCACTCTTATTTTGATGAAAGAGTCCTTTAAACAGCAGTTTGGCAAGAAAAAGCAAGAGATTGCCAATGCTGCAATTAGGGAGCAGTTTTTCAATCAAATTGATGCCATTAAAAAAGATGAGAAAGTTGTTGAGCCACAAAAACGCGTTATTTACATTGATGCAAGCGAGTTTATTGAATTTATGCAGAAACAAAAATTTGAGGAGTCGCCAGACAAAGTTTTGGATTTGAAGATTAAAATTTTGCTTTATGGCTCGTTTATTCTCATGGCAATTGTGACGCTTATGACGTTTATTTGGGGGCTTTTGAGATGACGATTGATTTGGTTTGTGTTGGAAATTTAAAGGAAAAGTTTTCAAAAGAAGAGCAGGCGGAATATTTGAAAAGGCTTTCCGCTTTTGCAAAAGTGAACATAATTGAAATTAAAGAACAAAATGCTTTGCAAAATCCTTTGTCAATTCTTGCAAAAGAAGGCGAGGAGATTGCCAAAAATTTGCAAGGACACACCATTGTTTGTGACATAAATTCAAAGGAATATTCCAGCCAGCAGTTTGCCGAAAAACTTTCCTCTCTCATGCAAACAAATTCTCATATCACATTTGTGATTGGCGGCAGTTTTGGCGTGGCGGATGAAATTAAAAATTTGTGCAAAGAAAAAATGTCATTTGGCAAAATGACATTTCCTCACAATTTGTTTAGAATTATACTTTTGGAGCAAATTTATCGTGCTTTCACAATAATCAATGGCAAAACCTATCACAAATAACTATTTTCTTCTGCCTTTATTTCGAATTGCTTGAGTTATTTGAATTGTTTTTGGAGTGGCAAAATATGAAACAAGGTTTTCGGGGTGTTGCATATCAATTTCAAAACTTCTGAAATAACTTTTAATCAATTTGTCATATCTTTCTGGCAAACTGAAAGAAACTTTTAATTGTGGAATTTGATATTCAGTTGTTCCGTTTTGTGTTTGTTGATGTATGAAAGTGTCAAACCAATTCATGTTTTCAAGCGCATGCTCAAAAAAATCTGATTTTGTTGTTTGTTTTGTTTTTATATCAAAATATCTTCCGGTTGTGTTTTCGTAAAAAACAAGTTTGTAGGCATCTCTGAAAACAGCTTGATGTTTCCACAATAAACCCGTTTTTCCTTTCAATACGTTGCAAATATCTTTATTTGAAATAAATATTTGTCCATTTATGGCATCTAAAAAAGTTTGCTCTGGAAAAGGTGCGGTTAAAACTTCTTCCATCTTTTTTGTTATAAAATTTTCTTCATTCAAAATTGCTTTTTGAGCGGCAGCTTTTTCATTTATATTTGCTTCTTCAATATATCTTTTTCTTATTTCAAGCACATTTTTTGCAGCATCTAACTTGGCAAGTTTAGCCAAGTCTTCTCTGTTTCTTTTTTGGATGGCAACAACAATGTCATCATATAAGTTTTTCATTGTTTCTCCTTGCTGGTGGATGAATTTTTTGGGCGCCCTCTTTTTGCCCGGTTGTTGTTTGTTGTTGGATTGAAATAAGCATCAAGTGCGGTGCAAACTTCGCGTGGAACGATTAAATCAAATCTGTCAACCTTATTAAATATGCCATGAAAAACCATTTGTCCATTCTCTTTTTCGGAATTGCGAAAAATATAGTTCCAATCATAGGCTTTCGAAAGAGAATTTGCTTTCTCTAGTGGAAAGTCGGGAGTGTAATCCACCAAAATATTCCTTTTTGTTGAACCAAAAACTATGCTGTTAAAGCATGGCTTATAAGGCATGGAAAAATCATTCCCATGTGGAAAAAAACAATTCATAACATGAAACACTTCGCCATAATAATCTTTTAAAATTTTGCAAAGGCGTTCGTTGTCAATTATTTCATCGTTTTGTTCGTTGTTTTGGTCATTATTTGTCATATAAAATCTCCAATTTTTTATTTATACTATCACAAACACTGATTTTTGTCAATATCCTTTTCATTTTTTTGTGAAAATGCTTGACTTGCTTAAACTTTTTGTGTTATATTAGCAAAGTCATTGAGACAAATAGCACCTAAAAGGCTTTTCAACGCTGTTGCCTGAACGCTTGCAAACATTTGATGATTATTGTCCAGATTTGAATTTGTTTGCAGGTAAAAGATGGTTAAATCTTGGGTTTGTTGAAAGAATCCTTTTGGGGAAGAAACAAAAACAGGAGGTTATTTTTTATGTCAGTTATTTCAATGAAACAATTATTGGAGGCAGGTGTTCACTTTGGTCACCAAACCAGAAAGTGGAACCCTAAGATGAAGGAATACATTTTTGCCGCAAGAAATGATATTCACATCATCAATCTTGAACAAACGTCAAGCCAAGTTGACAAGGCTTACACTTTTGTTCGTGATGTTGCCGCAAGCGGAAAGAATGTTCTTTTTGTAGGAACAAAAAAGCAAGCACAAGAGGCCATCAAGGAAGAGGCTGAAAGATGCGGAATGTTCTATGTGAACACAAGATGGCTTGGAGGAACTCTCACAAACTTCAAAACCATCAGAAACAGAATTGAGAGATTGAACAAACTCAATCAAATGGAAAAAGTTGGTGAGTTTGACCTTTTGCCAAAGAAAGAGGTTGCTCTTTTGAAACAAGAAAGAGACAAACTTGAAAAAAATCTTGGCGGAATTAAAGAAATGAGAGAATTGCCAGGCGTTATCTTTGTTGTTGACCCAAGCAACGAAAAGATTTGCGTTCATGAGGCAGGAATTTTGAATATTCCTGTTGTCAGCCTTGTTGACACAAACTGTGACCCAACAGGCGTAAGCGTTGTTATTCCTGGAAATGACGATGCAATCCGTTCAGTTAAGCTTATTGCAAGTGCCATTGCTGATGCTGTTATTGAAGCAAGAGAAGGCGTTTCCATGAAGAAGGAAGAAGAGACAACAGAGGAGAATGTTGACCTTGAAAGCCTTTTAACACAAGCAAAGCCAAGCGTTGAGATGGCAGAGGCAGGCGAGGAAGTTAAGAAAACAACAAGAAAGCCACGCAAAAAGCCAGAAACAAAGAAAGAAGCAAAAACCGAAGAGGTTGTTGCTGAAAATGAAACTGCTGCAAAGGATGCAGAATAAAAGGAGAGGGAATATGAGTTTCACAGCACAAGATGTTGCAAAATTAAGAGCACAAACAGGCGTTGGAATGATGGAATGCAAGAGAGCACTCACTGACGCAAATGGAGATTTTGAAAAAGCAATCGTTCTTTTGAGAGAAAGAGGACTTAAAGCCGTTGACAAAAAGCAAGGCAGAATTGCTTCGGAAGGATTGGTTCAATCCTACATTCACATGGGTGGAAAGATTGGCGTTCTTGTTGAAGTTAACTGTGAAACAGACTTTGTTGCAAAGAGCGATGACTTCCAAACACTTGTAAAAGACATTGCTATGCACATTGCTGCCGCAAACCCTAAATATGTTGCAGAGGCAGATGTTGACCCAGCAGAACTTGAACAAGAAAAGGAAATTTTAAGAAAACAAGCAACTAATGAAGGCAAACCTGCAAACATTGTTGAAAAAATGCTTGAAGGCAGAATTAAGAAATTTTATGAAGATGTTTGCCTTTTAAATCAACACTTTGTTAAGGACCAAGACAAAACAATTAAAGACCTTTTAACAGAAGCAACACTCAAAATTGGCGAAAAGATTTCTGTTAGAAGATTTGTTCGTTATGAACTTGGCGAAGGGCTTGAAAAACGCAACGACAATTTTGCAGAAGAAATTGCAAAACTCAGCGGAAACAACTAAGATTTTTTGATTTTTGTTTAAAACACACACATAAAAAGCACGATTTTTTTCGTGTTTTTTTATTTTTTTGAAATTTTTGTTGACAATAGAATAAATATTCAACTATAATGAGAATGGTTGAAGAAATATTCAACTGTTTTTAGGAGTTATTATGACAAAATGTAAATGTGTGAATTGTGACTGCAACATCATTCACGAGGACGATGTGAAAGCGGTTAGGGGCAAGATGCTTGATGACGACATTTTGATTGCCACAGCTGATTTTTACAAAGTTCTTTCGGACAGCACAAGAATAAAAATTATAAACGCACTTGACGAAAAAGAACTTTGCGTGTGCGATATTTCTTCGCTTTTGAATATGACAAAATCGGCGGTGTCGCACCAACTGCAAAATTTGAAAGATATGAATTTGATTAAAAGTCGCAGGGCGGGCAAAGAGGTGTTTTATTCGCTTGCAGACAACCATGTTAGACAAGTTTTTGAGATAAGTTTGCAGCATGTTTTGGAGGAAAGAAATGATAAAGCAAGTGAAAATTGAGGGGCTGGATTGTCCTAATTGTGCAAGAAATTTATCAGAAGAAATAAACAAACTTGATGGAATAACAAACGCAAACATAGACTTTGTTAAATGCAAATTGTCTTTTGAAAGCGAGGATGTGGATGAAGCCCTTATAAAAATTGTTGAACTCACAAAAGAATTAGAGCCACAGGCGGTTATAACTGACAAGGAAGCATCCAAAAAGAACAGCAAATTTCTTATTTTGGATTTGACATTTTTGTCTGTTGGAATTGCTTTGGGCTTTGTTTTGTTCTTTGTTAAAATGCCGGTTTGGACTTATTGGGTTTTGTATTCTGTTGCGGCATTACTTCTTGGCTGGAAAACCTATTTGAAGGCGTTTAAACTTCTTTTCAAAGGCATAATCAATGAAAATATGCTCATCACAATTTCAGTTGTTGGGGCATCCTTTGTCAGCGAACATATGGAAGGCTTGATGGTGATTGCGCTCTATTCCATTGGGAAAATCTTTGAGGGATTGGCGGTTAACCGCTCGCGAAGAAGCATCGAAAAACTTGTTAAAATGCAGCCAGAATATGCAAACTTGCTTGTTGGAGGTGAAGAAAAACAAGTTAAGCCCGAAGAGGTTGCTGTTGGCGACAGAATTGTGGTTAAAGCGGGCGAAAGAGTTCCACTTGACGGCAAAGTTTGTCAAGGGGTGGCATCACTTAATCTTCAAAGCCTAACGGGCGAAAGTGTGCCTGTCAGCAAAAAGGTTGGCGATGAGGTTTTGTCTGGAAGCATTGTGCTTGACGGAGTTTTGACGCTTGTTGTGACAAGCCTTTATAAGGACAGCACAATCAGCAAAATTATGAATTTGGTGGAAAACGCTTCTGAAAACAAGTCCAAAACTGAAACTTTCATATCCAAAATCACTCGTTGGTACACACTTGGCGTTGTGGTTTTGGCTGTGCTTGTTTGGGGAATTGTGTGGGCAGTTTCAAAAGATTTCAACATTGCTTTCTATCGCGGGCTTATCTTTTTGGTTGTGTCTTGTCCATGCGCTTTTGCAATTTCTGTTCCTCTTTCCTATTTTTCGGGGCTTGGCAACGCATCAAGGAATGGCGTTTTGATTAAAGGCTCAAACTTCTTGGATGCTTGCGCAAATTTAAATATGGTTGCTTTTGACAAAACGGGAACTTTGACAACAGGGCAATTTTCTCTTGAAAAAATCACAACTTTCAAAGGCAGAACAGAAGAAGAGGTTTTGTTTTTGGCGGCAATAGGCGAAAAAGGGTCAATTCATCCACTTGCAAAGGCGATTGTGGCGGCATGCAGAAGAAAGCGTTTGCCAAAGCCAGAAAAATTGAAGGAAACGGCTGGTGTGGGCGTGAGGTTTGAATATAATGGCAAGAAATATTTTGTTGGAAGAAAGGACAAAAAACTGAAAAACACTGCTGTTGAACTTTATGAAAACGGGGCGAAATTGGCGGTTTTTGAACTTGCTGACACAATTAAAGAAACATCTTATCAGGCATGCAAGGGATTAAAGGAAATTGGTATAAAAACGGTTATGCTTTCCGGCGATAACGAAGAGAGCGTGCAAAGTGTTTGTCAACAAATTGGGCTTGACGAATATCACTGTTCGCTTTTGCCACAAGACAAATATGCCTTTCTTGAAAAGGAAAAATCTGCCGGCGCAAAAGTGGGCTATGTTGGAGATGGCATAAACGATGCGCCATCGCTGACGGTTTCAAATGTTGGCTTTTCAATGGGAATAAATGGCAGCCCTGCAAGCATTGAGGCAAGCGATGTTGTGCTTGTTGATGACAACCCAAACAAAATATTAACAGCAATCAAAATTTCTCGTTTCACAAGAAAAATTGTTTGGGAAAACATAATTCTTTCCGCTCTTGTGAAGGCTGTGTTCTTGTCCTTAGGGGCGGCAGGCATAACGGGAATGCTGTGGGCTGTGTTTGCCGATGTTGGCGTGACCGTGCTTGCAATTTTAAATTCCATTCGTGCATTAAATCACAAAGCATAAATCAAAAAACGTCCTCGTGGCGTTTTTTTTCTTGTAAATTGTTTGCAAAGACAAAAGTTTTGTGTTATTATTGAATGTAATTAAGGAGTTTTTATGAATGAATTAGTAGATGAAGTGTATGCCACTTTGAAAGATGATTTGGACAAAGCATATTCACATCAACAAAATGAATATCTTGTTATTAGGGCTGGCAGAGCAAATCCACACATTTTGGATAAAATTGTTGTGGATTATTATGGCGTTCCAACACCAATCGTTCAAATGGGCACGGTTACAGTTTCGGAGGCAAGAATTTTGAACATCAATGTTTGGGATGCATCTCAAATTAAAAATGTTGAAAAGGCAATATCCGCTTCCGACATTGGTCTCACGCCAAACAATGACGGCAAAACCATCAGACTTGTTTTTCCAATGCTCACGGAAGAGCGCAGAAGAGATATTGTGAAACAAGTTAAGAAAATTTGCGAAGAAACAAAAATTGCCATGAGAAATGTTAGGCGCGATGCAATGGATATGCTTAAAGACATGAAAAAAGAAGGCTCGCTTTCGGAAGATGAATTTGATGCTTGCGAAAAGGAAGTGCAAAAGATTGTTGACCGCTTCACCGATGCGGCAGATAAACTTGCTGAGGATAAAGAAGACGAGGTTATGAAAGTTTAGTTAAGGTGGCTATGTTAAAGTTTAAAAAAATCAAAGTTTTTCCAAAGCACATCGCTTTTATTATGGATGGAAATCGCAGATGGGCAAAGGAGCGTGGGCTTGACAAAATGCTTGGGCACAGGCAGGGCGCAATTGCGTTAAAAAACATTGTTTTGGCTCTTGCAGAGATTGAAGAAATCAAATTTGCGTCCTTCTTTGCCTTTTCAACTGAAAATTGGAAGAGGTCGAAAGAGGAAATTGACGGCTTGTTTGATATTGTAACGCAGTTTGCCGATGAAAATGAAAATCTTTTCGATGACAAAAACATCAAACTTGTTGCAATGGGCGATTTGAGCAAATTCCCTTCCAAAATGAAAGAAACAATTTTGAGAGGGGTTGAGCGCACAAAAAACAACACGGGGCTTGTGGTGAATTTGGCATTGAACTATGGTGGGCGAGATGACATTGTTCAGGCGGTGAATAACGCGCTTGAAAAAGGTGAAAAAATAACAGAGAAATCAATAGAAGAAAACCTTTATTCCTATCCTTCGCCAGACATCGACTTTTTGATTCGCACAAGTGGTGAAATGAGGGTGTCAAATTTCATGCTTTATCAAATGGCTTACAGCGAATTTTATTTCACAAAAACCTATTGGCCAGACTTTGACAAAAAACAACTTTACAAAGCACTTTTGGATTATTCAAAAAGAAACAGAAGATTTGGAGGCAAATAATGAAAAAAAAGGTTTATTCATCAATAGCGGTTGTTATCACACTTGCACTTTTGTTTGTGCTTAAAATTTTTGTGAGCGACTATTTCTTTGATGCGCTTTTTGGCATTTTGGCGTGCTATGGCACTTTTGAAATGTCAAAACTGTTAACAAAAATGGGCAGATTTAACTTTCACTTTGTGGCAGTTTTCTTTCCTGTGCTTGTGTTTAGTATGAATTTGATTGGCGTTCAAATTGCGGCAAATTCAAACAACTTCTTTTGGATTTTATACACATTTTTAATTGACATTGGCCTTATGCTTTTGGTTGCGCTTGGACTGTTTTTGTATCAACTGATTTTTAAAAAGAAAACACTAAACGAAATCTCTGTTCGTGATATAAAAAACATTTCCGTTGCAAATTTTGCCTTTAAAAAGGCTTTGAACACACTTATTGCTTTTGCTTATCCTTCGTTTTTCTTGCTGTTTTTTGTGTTCGTCAACCACTTCAATGTGTTGCCACTCAGAAAATTGAGCGGGCTGACAAGCGATTTCTCAACTTTTGTGCTTATAACAACTTTCCTAATTCCAATTTTAACAGACACTTTTGCCATGCTGACGGGCTCGCTTATCGGGGGCAAAAAACTTTGTCCTAAAATAAGCCCAAACAAAACAATTTCGGGCGCTGTGGGAGGAACTTGCTGGTGCGTGCTTTTTTCGGCTTGTTTCTATCTTATTTGCGGCTGCATTGAAAGTTTTGCACCTTTAATGGAAATATTGCCTATATGGATGTATTTGATTATTGTCTTTTTAGGCTCAATAGTTGCACAACTTGGCGACATATTTGAAAGTTTCATCAAACGCCGTGCAAATGTTAAGGACAGCGGCAAATTCCTGCCAGGACATGGCGGCTGCCTTGACAGAATTGACAGCCACATTTTCGTTGCAACATACATCTTGATTGCTTTCTGGATTTTTGCAATTTAACAAAAGACCAACACTGCTTTAAAGGATTTTTATGATTGCTTTGTATATTTTGCTTGCCATTGTTGTGCTGCTTTTTATGGTGCTTGTTCACGAATTTGGGCATTATGTGGTGGGCAAACTTCTAAAATTTAAAATTACCGAATTTTCGGTTGGTTTTGGCTTTCCAATCTTTTCCAAAAGAAGCAAGAAAACCGGCGAAAAGTTTTCTTTTCGTATTTTTCCACTTGGGGGATATTGCTCTTTTTATGGCGAGGACGATGATGGCGATGCCGCAAATCCTGAGGCATTTAACAATCAAAAACCTTGGAAAAGAATTTTGGTGTTTTTTGCCGGCGTGACTTTCAATTTTCTCACGGCAATAATTTTTTCTTGGATTTTGCTTTGCACAACGGGCTATGATGTGAAGGAAATTGCACGATATAATCCTGATTATGCAAACAATTTTCAGGTGGGCGATGTTATCACGCATATAAACGGAACAAAAGTTGATTTTGCTTTTGGCGAAAACTTAATTCCAATGATTGAAAACCAAAAAAGTCAAGCAGAAAAAGTTTATAAAGAGTATTATGAAACGCATGAAAACTCTTTTGAAGGATTGGAAAACCGAACTTTTTCAATGACTGTTAAAAGAAACGGAAAGAGCCAAACCTTTGAGGTTACGCTTTATCCCGACACAATAACCGGAACAGACGGAAAAGTGGTTGTTGTGGCAATGACGGGCTTGGAAAGTGGCAGCAATGAGCCATCTTGTTTGAAAACGTATGTTTACAACGCTTGGGAGGGCTTTTGCCGTTCTTTTGAGGTGGCGTTTGGCTTTGCATGGGTTGTTTTGAAAAGCCTTTGGATGCTTATAACTTTCCAAATTCCAATCACGCAAGTTGGGGGAACAATTTCAACTATTGCCGAAATGGCAACGCTCACTTCTCAAAATGCTGCAAACATGTTGGTTTTCATCCCTCTTATTGCCGCAAACCTAGCCGTGTTTAATATTTTGCCTTTCCCGGCACTTGACGGCTCGCACGTGGTGTTCACTCTCATTGAGTGGATTAGGGGAAAACCAATAAACAGAAGGGTGGAAAACGCAATCCACCTTGCCGGAATTTGCATTTTGCTTGGTTTTGTGATTATTGTGGATATATTGCACTTTGTTTTGTAATATGTTTTAAAAAATCTTGACAAACGGGCGGAATTATATTAGAATAAAACTATGAATTTTGAGGAAGAGTTTTATTCGTCTTTTGGTGACAAATACAGGCGCTTATCCCTTAAAAGTGTTGTGGTGAACAGAAAAAACGAAACCGCCACAATAACTTTTTTGTATCCTTCCACAACTGCCGAGATTTCGCCAGAGGAAAAGAAGGAAATAATTGACTTTTTTAAAGATAGACTTCCCTTTGAAAAACTTGCTTTGAAAGTTAAGTTTATGAAGGTTTATCTGGAAGAAAAATTGATTTTAAAAGCCATTGAAACCTTTTTCCTTGAAAGATACAAACTTGTCAGCACATATTTAAAGCCAGAAAACATCAAAATTACAGTGGGCACGATTGATGTGGGCGTTGAGATTGAATTGAGTTCGCGCCTTAACAAATTTTTTGTTGAACACAACATCACAAGCGAACTTGCCAAATTTTTGCAAACCAATTTTTTAACTGAATTTATTGTCACCATAAAAGAAAACAGCCAAATTGTTGACGAAGTGGACATTGAAAATGTTGAAATAAAAACCTCTTTCACTGCTGTTAAAAGATATAAAGTTGAAGTTATCAAAGAATTTGTGGGAAAAGATTTTGTTACAAAACCAGAATATCTTTCAACTGTCAGACATCCAAAAGAGGGGGTTATCGTTGCCGGCTTTGTGAACAAAGTTGAGAGGCGTGATTTCCTCATCAAAAAAGGCAAACGTGAGGGCGAGCAGAAGGCGTATTTCACCTTTGAACTCAGTGACGACAAAGGCAAAATTGACTGCATCTATTTTTGCCCTAAAAAATATGAAAAACCTATGTCCGCACTTGAAGATTTTATGTATGTTTTGGCGCAGGGGGATGCCCGCTTAAACAAAATGGGCAAACTTTGCTTGTATGTTGAAAAGTTGGCATTGGCAAGCAAGATTGAAGAGGAAGAAAAGCCAAAAGAGATGGAATACACAGGCAAAGTTGTTGAGATTGAAAAACTTTCCGCTTTGGAACAAGACAATATGTTTGGAAATCGCGATAAATACAACCGCAAAATTATGGGCAAACAAATTGTTGTGTTTGATATTGAAACCACTGGACTAGACGACCAAAGCGACCAAATAATTGAACTTGGGGCGGTTAAAATTGACAATGGAAACATCATTGAAAAATTTTCAACTTTTGTTAAGCCAACCAAAAGTATTCCGCGCGAGGTGTCAAATTTAACCGGAATAACCAATGCGATGGTGAAAAATGCTCCACCAATTGAATTTGTTATAAGGGATTTTTATGACTTCACAAGAGGGTGCGTGCTTTCTGGGCATAACATAATCGGCTTTGATATAAAATTCATCAGGCGCGAAGGCGAAAATGTTGGATTGGATTTTGACAACGACCTTATTGACACTCTGAACGAGGCCAGGGTTGCAAGATTAAAAATTTCCAGATTTAATCTTGGCACAGTTACAAAGGCACTTGGAATTTCTTTGGAAGGAGCACATAGAGCGTGGAATGATGCTTTTGCAACCGCGCAGGTGCTTTTGAAACTTAATGAGGCGTAACTTACAGGTGCGGAGATGAGATACTGAAAAAAAATACATATTGACAACGGCAAAAATTTTTGGTATATTTAAGACGATTGAAAAAAGGAGAGATAAGATGGAAAAAGATGTGACTGCACAAGTAATATATTGTTCACACGGTGCTAAGGGAAATGTGCCAAAAATGTATCTTACAACAAATACAGAAAGAGGATACCATTTTTCCACAACGCAATATTTGCTTATGGATTTGTCGGGAACAAAAATCTTGGAACTTTATGCGGTAAAAAATGTCCAAAATGACAGCATTTTAAATGAATTTTATGAAATCTCACAGTGTCTTGAAAAAGGATTTGTGGTTTTGAACCACACTGCTATTACGGATAGGAAAAATGGAAATAGTACTTATGAAAAAGTTGAAATGGATGTTTATGACTACTCTGGGAACAGACTGTATAACGAAAAAATTCAATCAATGGGATCTATTTCGCAATCTGGTGAAATTGGGTTTAGGGCAACGGTTGATGATAAATTCATCGACCAAAAAATTTCAGCATTGTTTGGAGGAAAGAAAGGCGGAGATGGAAAATAATCCGCTTTTTTTTGCTTGATAATCAAAAATTTATTTTTACAGTCCATATGGGGAGCAAAATTTTGAAAAATTGTTGAGAAAAACAATATAAATTCTAAAAATATATAAATTTTTATAAAATATTTTTAAAAATTCTTGCTTTTTAGAAAAAATTGGATTATAATAACTATATCTTGACAAGTAGGAGGCAAATTTTGCCTCCTACGTTTGTTAAAAAGAGCATTTTTAAGCAAAAAAAACAAATAATGGAGGTTTTATGGCAAAAGTAAAACAAATTTGCGAAGAAAAACTCAAAGGCGTTATTGAAGAAATGGGTTTTGAACTTGTTGAAGTGTCCTATGTTAAGGAAAACAGCGGAATGAGCCTTATTTTCACAATCGACAAAGACGAAGGCGTGACCATTGATGACTGTGAACTTGTAAGCAGGAAAATTGACCCAATTTTGGATGAGTTAAATCCAACAGATGACGCGCCATACACACTTGTGGTTTCTTCGCGTGGGCTTGACAGACCAATCAAAACGGATCGCGACTTGAAACGCACACTTGGAAAGAAGGTTGAACTTACACTTTTTTCAAAACTGAACGGAAAGAAAGAGTTTAGCGGCGAGTTGAAAACTTTTGACGAAAAAACTGTCACTCTTGTTGAGAACGAAAAAGAATTGGTTTTTGAGCGTGAAAAAATTGCTGTAATGAAACTTGTTATTGAGTTTTAAATAAAAAGGAGAACAAAATGGTTAATAAAGATTTTTTTAAGGCACTTGATGATTTGCAAGCAGAAAAGAAAATTGATAAGGATGTGTTTATTCAAACACTTGAAACAGCGCTCACATCTGCATACAAAAAGATGTATGGTGAGGCTAAATCGGCAATGGTTAAACTTTATCCAGAGCGAAACACAATAAGGATTTATTCCTACAAAACAGTTGTTGATGAAGTTGAGGACCCAGACAAACAAATTTCTTTGGCTGAGGCAAGAACAATCAAAAAATCCTACAAAGTGGGAGACATGGTTGTTGTGGAGGAAACCACAAAAGATTTTGGAAGAATTGCGGCGCAAACAGCAAAGCAAGTTGTTATGCAAAAACTTCGTGAAATGGAAAGACAAAATGCTTTGAGCGAACTTTCTGAAAAAGAGGACGAACTTTTAACAACAATCGTTAAGCGCGTGGATGGCGATACGGTTTACGTTCAAATTGCAGGCTCAAACACTGAGGGCGTGATGATGAAAAATGACCAAATTCCAACCGACAAATTCAATGTTGGTGATAGAGTTAAGGTTTATGTTAAAAAGATTAAAGACAGTTTCAGAGGCCCACAAATTCAAGTTTCAAGAAGCAACATCGGCTTTGTTAGAAAGTTGTTTGAACTTGAAATTCCTGAGGTTGCAAGCGGCGATGTGAAGATTAAAAACATTGCAAGAGACCCAGGAAATCGCGCAAAAGTGGCTGTTTTCACAGAAAAACCAAACATCGACCCTGTTGGAACTTGCGTTGGAAATCGTGGCAGCAGAATAAACACAATCATCAACGAACTTAATGGCGAAAAAATTGACCTTGTTGAATATTCGGATGACCCACTTGAATATATTGCAAGAGCGCTCAGCCCAGCAAAAGTGCTTTCAGTGGAAACAAACGACAGTTTGAATATGTCTCAGGCGATTGTTCCAGACGACAAATTGTCACTTGCAATCGGTAAAAATGGACAAAATGTTAGGCTTGCTGCAAAACTCACAGGTTGGAAGATTGATGTTAAGCCAGAAAGCTTCTTGAAACAAAATTCAACATCTTCTCAAACAGAAAACGAAACGGAATATGAACTCACAGAACTTTCAGATGAAACATCTTTTGATATGGACGACTTGGAAGAACTTGAACCAATTGACACAGACTTTGACGGACAAGACGAATAAAAGGCGAGGGCTATGCAAGGAAAAGAAAAAATAAGAATGTGCATTGTGTGTCGTGGGCAAAGCGACAAAAAAACGCTTTTGAGGATTGTTAAAAACAAAGACGGCGAAATTTTTGTGGACAAAACAGGAAAGGCGAATGGCAGAGGAGCGTATGTTTGCAAAAATAGAGAGTGCTTTGAAAAACTGAAAAAAACAAAGGCGTTAAATCGTGCCTTCAAATGCAATGTGAAAGATGAGATTTATGAAAGGATAGGTGAGGCAATTGAAGAGTGTTAATGGGCTTATTTCCATTGCCAGAAAGGCGGGCTTTTGCATTATTGGGCAAGACAACCTTTTGGGCTATGACAAAAAACTTTATTTGCTGCTTTTGGATGAAACAGCGGGCGAAGCATTAAAGAAAAGCATCAACTATCTTTCAAAACAAAAAAACGCACAACTGATAATCTTGGAAAACTTGGCGGGTGTTTCGGGAATTGACAGGTGCAAGGTGCTTGGCATCAAAAACAAGGCTTTAAGCGAGGAAATCGCAAAGTTAATAAAAGGAGAATAACTTGGCACAACTAAACTCATTGAAAACAATCAACAACATACAAAAAGACGGATTGCTTCAAAATTTGTTATTGTCGATCAAGCAAGATAAAACTCAGCTTGATGATTTTTCCAAGACTTTAAACGACCAAAAGGCAAAACTTGCTGCTGAGATGGCTGCAAGAGCGAAGGAAGAGGAAAAGAAGCAAGAAGCAGTTCAGGTTAAAGAGACAGAAAAAATTGAGGTTAAAGAAGCTGAAAAGGCAGAGCCAAAACAACAGCAAACCCAAGTTTTCTCACGCGGAGATAAATCGAACAATTTCCGCAAATTTGACGGGCAAAACAATCAAAATCGTTTCAACAACAATCGAAACGTAGGAAAGCCACAATTCCAGAACGGGCAAAAACCTTTTGGGAACTTTAACAGACAAAATCAAAATCCAAATGGCAAATTTGGAAACAGACCAATGCAAAACAATGGGCTAAAGGGGCAAAAAACCTTTGTTTCAACAAGGGCAAACAACTTTAAGTCCTTTGCAACTCCAACAGAGGATAGTTCTGTTCTTGCACAGCCTGAGAGAAATTTTGGCAACAAAAACAAACAACGCAGAAATGTTGACGAAACCAAAAAAATTAACTTGAACAGAAAAGGCGGCTTCAAACAAAATAACATTCTTGTTATGGATGAAGATGGCTTTGAAGAAACCACAATGGGTTCAAGAAAACTTATAAAGAAAAAGAAAGAAGTGCAAACTGTTATTGCGCCAAAAGTAACGCACGCAGTTTTAACTTCAAGAGAAATTTCGGTTAAGGATTTGAGTGAAAAAATTGGAAAACCTGTTGCAGAAATCGTCAAAAAACTTATGCTTTTGGGCATTATGGCAACAATCAACAGCACGATTGACTTTGACACTTGCGAACTTATTTGCAGCGAAATGGGTGTGACTGTTGAACTTAAACTTGACAAAACCTATGAAGAACAACTCCTCGACGTTTCGGGCGCCGATGAAGCGGAGGAAAATCTTGTTAAAAGGCCACCTGTTGTCACAGTTATGGGACATGTTGACCATGGTAAAACTTCTCTTTTGGATGCATTTAGAAAAACAAATGTTGTTCTTGGAGAGGCAGGCGGAATTACTCAAAAAATTGGTGCTTATCAAATAAGTTTCAATGGCGAAAAAATCACATTCATCGACACACCAGGTCACGCTGCGTTCACATCTATGCGTGCAAGGGGCGCCGAGGTGACTGATATTGCAATTTTGGTTGTTGCGGCTGATGATGGAATTATGCCACAAACCATTGAGGCAATAAACCATATTAAAGCGGCAAAAGTGCCAATGATTGTTGCAATAAACAAGATGGACAAACCAGAGGCAAATCCAGACCGCGTTAAGCAACAACTTGCAGAAAACGGCGTTTTGCCAGAAGAGTGGGGCGGCGATGCAATTTGCGTTCCAATTTCTGCAAAAACGGGAATGGGGCTTGACGAACTGAAAAAGATGATTCTTCTTGTTGCCGAAATGCAGGAACTTAAAGCAAATCCAAATGCTATGGCAAGAGGAACAATCATTGAGGCAGAACTTGACAAGGCACGCGGCGCTGTTGCAACGGTGCTTGTTCAAAATGGAACTCTCAAAATTGGCGACAACATCATGGCAGGCATAACTTTTGGCAAGGTTAAGGCCATGTTTGACGAAAATGGAAACAAACTTAAAAAGGCTGGGCCTTCAACACCTGTTGAGGTTATGGGCTTTAATGATGTGCCAAATTCTGGTGATGCTGTTTATGCAGTTGAAGAGAGTTTGTCAAAACAAGTCATCAATGAAAGAATAAACAAAATTAAGCAGGAGCGGGCAAAACATACTTCCGGCGTGAGTGCAGACGACTTCATGAACAGAGTGCATGAGGGAAATCTTAAAAACCTCAACATCATCATAAAGGCGGACACGCAAGGCTCTGTTGAGGCTTTGAAGGCATCTTTGGAGGCAATAAGAAACGACGAAGTTAAAGTTGTTTGCTTGCATAGTGGCGCCGGCGCAATAACCGAAAGCGATGTTATTTTGGCGCAAACAACGGGCGCGCACATCATTTCTTTCAACATAAAAAATCCAAGCAAAACAATGCAAATGGCAGACTCGATGAAAGTGAATGTGATTGAAAGCAAAATCATCTATGAAGTTGTGGATGAAGTCACAAATCTTTCAAAGGGCATGATGGCCAAAAAGTATGAGGAAAAATATGTTGGAAGTGCCGAAATTAGGGTGCTTTTCAAACTTTCATCTGCTGGAAAAGTTGCTGGAAGTTATGTGCTTGACGGAAAAATTGTTAGAAACGGAATTGCAAAAATTAAGCGCGGCAACGATATTATTGGCGAAAGCGTTATTGACAGCATGAAGATTGTTAAAGATGAAAAATCTGAGGTTGCCAAAGGCTTTGAGTGCGGAATAAAACTCAAAGATAACATCGACTATGCTGAGGGCGACATCTTGGAGTGTTACATCAAAGAAGAAGTTAAAAGAGCGTAACACTCTTTTATTTTCTATGGGAGGTTTTTATGTCGAATAGAATTGACAGGGCGAACAGCGAAATTCAAAGGGTTTTAAGTGAAATTATTAGAACAAAAATGAATGACCCAAGATTGAACAAAATTGTCAGCATAACTGAGGTTTCTGTTTCGCCGGACTTTAAATATTGCAAGGCAAAAGTGAGCGTTTTGGATGTGAACGACATATCCAATGTGACAAAAGTTTTGCAAAAAAGTGAAGGATTTATTAAAAGAGAACTTGCAAAAATGGTGGATATGCCACAAGTGCCAAAAATCAACTTTGTTGTTGACAAAAGCACGCAAAGCGCAATTCGAGTTGAAGAAATTTTGAGAACTTTGAACATTCCAAAGGAGGAAAACGAGGAAAATGATAACTGAAAAACAAGTTGTTTCTGCACTGAAAAGCGCGAAAAATGTTGCAATTTTTTGCCATGTTAATCCCGACCCAGATGCCTATGGCTCTGCATTTGCCGTGCGCGAAATTTGCCACGATTTTGGAATAAGGGCTGATGTGTTTGCAGTGCGAAACCCCGTTGGTTTTTTGGATAAAATTTTTCCTTTGGAAGAAGTTAGAACAGATTTTGTGGCAAAGAATTATGACCTTGTTGTTGTTTGTGATTTACACATTTTCAGCAGGCTGGACAAAATTTTTGTTGAAGAAATTGAGAAGGCAAAAAACATAATCAATATAGACCACCATGAAATTTTGGGAAATGAAGTGCTTATAACTGAAAATATTATTGATTATCCCGAAAAAGCGGCCACATGCGAAATTATTTGCGATATTGCCAAAAGCGAAGGCGTGAATATTTCACCAATTTGTGCAACTTATCTTTGGGCGGGCTTGATGGGCGACACAGACAGATTTTTGCACAACAATTTGTCTATAAATGTGTTAAAAACAGCGGAATTTTTGATAAATTGCGGCGCAAAGGTGCAATTTGTTTATGATGCACTTTACAGAACAACCACAAAAAAGCAACTTGCTGTTCATAAGGAATTTATTGACAAAATCAAATTTTTGGAAAATGGCAAAATTGGATTTGTGCTTTTCACGCTTAATGAAATGGAAAAATTTGATGTTGATAAGGAAGACATTAAAAAATATGTGAACGAAATAACGCAAGTTGAGGGCGTGCAAGGCTCTTTTCTTGCTCTTGAATACACAAAAGACCACTATAAAATAAGCATTCGCACAAGAAATTTGAACGCTTTTGCTGTTGCCGAAAAAAGAGGTGGCGGTGGACATTTTAATGCCGCAGGCTTTGAGGTTGACGGAACGGAATTGGAAATTGAAAATATGGCTCAAATTTGGGCAAAGGAACTTATCAATGCAAGATAGCGGAATTGTGCTTGTGAACAAAAGGGCGGGAATGTCGTCAAACACAGCGGTGAACATTGTAAAAAGAGTGCTTGGGGCAAAAAAGTGTGGGCATTTAGGCACGCTTGACCTTGAAGGCGAAGGCTTGCTGCCGGTGACTGTGAACAGTGCGACACGCCTTTTTGATTATTTTTTAAGCAAGTACAAAACCTATCAAACAACCTTCATTTTTGGAGTTGAAACAGACACTTTGGATTCTTCTGGAAAAGTGACAAAAACAAAAGATTGCGATGTTGCGGAAGAAGATGTTTTAAGGGTTTGCAAAGAGATGACGGGCAAATATTTTCAAATGCCACCACTTTATTCCGCAAAAAAAGTGAATGGAAAAATTGCATATAAAGAAGCAAGGGCAGGCGAGGAAATTAAACTTGCTGCAAAAGAAGTTGAGATAACAAAATTTAGCCTTATAAAAAAGGAAGCCAAAAACACTTTCACCTTTGAAATTTCTTGTTCAAGCGGAACATACATACGCTCCATTGCAAGAGATATGGCACAAAAATTGTCAACATATGGTATTATGCATTGCATACTACGCACAAGATGTGGAAAATTTTTGCTAAAAGATGCAAACACCATTGATGAAATTAAAGCGGGCAAATTTACGCTTTTGCCATGCGAAAGTTTGTTTGATTTTAACAAAATTGTTTTGTCAGATGAGCAAAATTTCAAAATTTTGAATGGACAAAATTTGCCAATAAATGAAAAAAATGGAAAATATAAAATTTACTCAAAAGAAAAATTTTTGGGGCTTGGAGAAGTTGAAAATAAAATTTTAAAACTTACTTTAAGGCTTTTGTAAGGAGGAAAATATGGTTTTGTTTGGACCATCTGGAAACAGTGAAAAATTTCATAATGAGGGACATTCCACAACTCTTGAAACAGCGGCTTGGTTGAAAGAACAAGGCAAAAATTTGTTTGATGGCGGGCTTGATTTGTTTGAATACAGTTTTGGGCAAGGTTATCGCATGAAAACTGAAATGGCGGAACTTATTGGCAAATCTTTTGCAGAGCAGGGGATTGAGATGTCTGTGCACGCGCCATATTTCATAAATTTTGCAAATCCCGATGCTGTTATGTATGAAAAATCGGTGGGCTATCTTAAAACGGGCATCAAATTTTTGCATAATTTTGGTGCAAAGCGGCTTGTTTTTCACCCCGGTTCATGCGGAAAAGAAACGCGCGAAAACGCCGTCAACCTTATTTTTGCACGCTTTAAAGAATGCATGCCAGAACTTGAAAAAGAACTTTCTGCTGATATGTATCTTTGCCCAGAAACGATGGGAAAGCAAATGCAAATTGGCACATACAAAGAAGTTATTGATTTTTGCACAGTTTCCAAAAAACTGATGCCAACTTTTGATTTTGGGCATATAAACGCTCTTTCGCAGGGCAGCCTGAAAAAAGAGGAAGATTATCATCGCATTTTTGATTATTGCGAGGAAAAATTGGGGCATGAACGCACAGACAAAGTGCACATTCATTTTTCTAAAATTGAATATGGGGCGAAAGGGGAAATAAGGCATCTCACCTTTGATGACAAAATTTATGGGCCAGAATTTGAACCTCTTTGCAATGTGCTTATAAAACGCGGACTAAACTGCCATGTTATTTGCGAAAGTGCCGGCACACAATCGGATGACAGCGTGTTTATGAAGAGCCTTTATTTAAGAAAGCGATAATTTGTTTATGTTGCATAAAAAAGCGCAAAATTTGGATTAAATCATAATTCCTCGCCTTAAAAATGGCAACAAATCTTAGGAATTATTGGGAAAATGCTTGCACACAGCAAATAAGTGTGATATAATACATGTGTATTAGATTTATTTTTTAGGAGATTTTTATGGTTACAGCAGGAGATTTTAGAAAAGGCACAACATTTGAAATGGACGGTAACGTTTACAACGTCATTGAATTTATGCACGTTAAACCGGGCAAAGGCTCGCCATTTGTTCGTGCGAAAATCAAAAACGTTATGACGGGGCAGGTTAGAGAGGACACTTTCAACCCTTCCGACAAATTCCAAGACGCAGTTATTGAAAAGAAGGAAATGCTTTATCTCTACAATGATGGAGACCTTTATTATTTCATGGACAACGAAACTTTTGAGCAAATGCCATTAAACAAAGATGTTGTTGCTGATGCACTCAATTTCATTATCGAAAACATGAGCACAACAATGTATATGTATAAGGGCGTTCCTTTTGCAGTTTATCCTCCAACTTTTGTTGAACTTGAAGTTGTTGACACAGAGCCTGGCATTCAAGGGGACACCTCAAAGGCATCAAAGAAGCCTGCAAAACTTATCACGGGCTACACAATCAATGTTCCACTTTTTGTTAACATTGGCGATGTTATCAGGGTTGACACGCGAGATGGTTCTTACATGGAAAAAATAAAATAAATGACTTTAAGGTCATTTTTATTTTTTAAGGAGAATTGATGGAATATTACAAACTTTATCCAAATAAAGACATTGAAGTTGAAACAAACCAAAATTATATCAAATTCATGGAAGAGGCGGAAGTTTACAAAAGTGAAAGAGAGCATCTTTTTGTGAATAGAGATATGTTGAACAGTTTGTATAGCGTTGAGGATGCAAGAGACGTCTCAATGAGGTTTTTTGCCAATCCTTACAACATTCTTGCACTTTTTGTGGCTTCTCACGCAGATGAATTGAAAAAAGATGAGGTGGAAAGAAATCGAAAAGCGTGCATATCGTTTTTTAATGAATTTATCAAAAATGGCGGCAACTTTGAAGTTGTGAGAATGGGGCTAACGGCGCAAGAGCTTGCAGTTATAAAAAAGCAAAAGAAAATGAAAAAGGTTGACAAAAATTTGCTTTCTTATGAAAAAACGCTTTTGGAAATAATTGAAAAAACCTTTGAAATGAAAACTCCTTATGATGCATTTTTCCAAAAAGCCATCGAACTTGGAAAGGTTAGAAAAGAATACAAAAGCCTGCTTAGAGATTTGGTGGACCCAAAAACATTCTTAAAAAATCGTTTAACTCTTGAAAAAAAGATTGAAACACTCAAATCGCAATTGGTTGCTTTGGGAAAAGAATTTGACACAGACATGCTTATGATTATTGCCCGAATGAAACAACAGCGAGTGAAATATGAATATGAAATTAAAGCCATTAGAAACGGTTTGGAATATGACGAAAACAAGGAAATTCCAAAATCAACCAGATTTGCAGGTGCATTGGAAGTGATTGAATATGCCTCTGTTAGAAATGAAAAGGAAGGAATGAAAGCAAAAAAATAAGACCATAAGCATGGTCTTTTTTTTATAATTTCTTTTTTATTTGTTTAAGCCATTTTGTCATCATGCCGCTTTCAATAATGGTTTTAAGCATTCCGGGCTTATTTTGCTCCATTCTGAAAACGCAGTTTAAAAGTGTGAGCATATAGTCACCGTCTTTGTCAGAAATTTTTAATTTTTCAAGAAACGCAATGTTGTCCTCCACAACAAGAATGTTGTCAGAGTTTTCAATTTTAAAATCTTCAAAAGTTTTCACAAAGGCTTTAACTTCATCGTCATAAATCACAAAAGGGCGCTCAACAACCATGCTGTCGCGGGCGGTGTCTGTTGACCAAACACCAGCACTTTTTTTGTTTTTGAAAATTTTCAAATATTTTTCAACTTCTCTGTGAACAAGCGAACGTCTTTGCTCTTTTTTGTAGCACGCATAACACATTCCTTTATAAACATCTTCTTGCAAAAGGATTTCTTCGCCATCAACATCCAAAAAACCTTTTGTGAAACGGCCGTTTAATATCGCCGTATTTCCACACTCGCATTTGGTTTTTAACTCTTCAATCTTGTCGGAAAGTTCCAAAAATCTTTTGCTTCCGTCAAAAAGCAGCCCTTTAAAATTGGTTTTCAATCCAAAGGCATAAACAGGAACAACTTCTGCCACTTCTCTTATTTGTTCCACTTGTTTTGCGGTTAAAAAGTGACATTCGTCAACAATCACAAGGTCTAAAGGTTGTTTTTTGTGTTCATAATAAAAAAGTTCCAAAAGGTTTTCGCTTTTCCTAAAAACGCACACGGGGCCTTTTTTTGAGGCTTTGATATTTTGATTTCTTGTGTCTATTTCCGATTTGAGAAACAGCACACTTTTCCCTTTTTTAAGTTCTTCGGCTCTGAAATCAAGAGAATACTCAATTTTTGGCGTTGACATCACAAAATATTTGTATGTGAGCATGGCAAAACCTCCTAACTTTAATATAATAACAAATTTCAAAATAAAACACAAACTTTTTGTTGCTAAAACACTCAAAAATGTTGTATTATTACAAAAGAGGAAAAGAACTTGAAAGATTTATCACTGATAAGAAATTTTTGTATTATTGCACACATAGACCATGGCAAAAGCACTCTCGCTGACAGGCTGATTGAACTTACGGGCACAGTTTCAAAACGAGACATGCAAAGTCAAATTTTGGACAGCATGGAACTTGAACGCGAAAAGGGAATCACAATCAAACTTGCCCCAACGCGTTTGATTTATGAATGTGAGGGCAAAGAATACACGCTAAATTTGATTGACACGCCGGGGCATGTGGACTTCACTTATGAGGTTTCGCGTTCTCTTGCCGCTTGCGAGGTGGCGCTCCTTCTTGTTGACGCAACGCAGGGCGTGGAGGCTCAAACGCTTGCAAACACCTATCATGCACTTGACAACAATTTGGAAATTGTTCCAATAATAAACAAAATAGACCTTCCTTCGGCGCAAATTGAGGCCTCAAAAGAGGAAATAGAGCAGGTTATTGGCCTTGATGCACAAGATTGCCCTTGCATTTCCGCAAAAGAAGGCACAAATATAGACCAAGTTTTGAAAGCGATAATCACAAAAATCCCTCAGCCGG
>CANRFP010000002.1 GCA_947629895.1 uncultured Clostridia bacterium
CATGTATCGACCGGGCCCAATGGACAGCATTCCAAAATTCGTTAAAAATAAGCAAGACCCAGAGCACGTTGTGTATGATGACCCTTGCCTTGAAGACATTTTGGACGTCACATATGGCTGCATTGTGTATCAAGAACAAGTTATGAAAATTGTGCAAGTTATGGCGGGATACAGCCTTGGGCAGGCGGACAACATTCGCCGAATTATGGGCAAAAAGCAAGTTGAAAAAATTGATGCAGAAAGAGAAAAGTTTATCAACGGTTGGGTTGACCCTGCCGGAAAGAAAAGCATTCCAGGAGCGGTTAAACTTGGGCATGACAGAGCTGTTGCAGAGAAGATTTTTGATGAAATGAAAGAGTTTGCAAAATATGCTTTCAACAAATCTCACGCAGCAGCATACGCACACGTTTCCTATCAAACTGCCTATCTTATGTGCTATTATGAGCCAGAGTTTATCACGGCAGTTTTGAACGACCGCATAAACAATGGCGATGACATCAAAAAATATGTTTCTTTTGCAAGAAGCGAGGGGATTCCTGTTTTGCCACCTGATGTTAACAAATCTCAAACCTATTTCAGTTGTGATGAAAATGGAATACGATTTGGCTTGGGCGGCTTGAAACATGTTGGAACGGCGGTGACTGACAACCTTATTAAAGAGAGAAAAGAAAACGGCGACTTTAAAAATTTTGAAGACTTTATTGTGAGAGTTGTTAAGGTTGGCGGAGTGAATCGCAAAGCCATTGAGTGCCTCATTTTGAGCGGTGCGTGCGACTGCTTTGGAAAGGCGCGCAGCCAATATATGGCAGTTTATGAAAGGCTTATGGACAGGGCAGCAAAAGATAAAAAATCCAATAGCACAGGGCAAATGTCCTTCTTTGGAGAAAGCAGTGAAGAAGAAAATGTTGATTGGCCAGATATTGCCGAACTTCCAAAGAAAAAAATGCTGAAATTTGAACGAGATATTATTGGCGTTTATCTTTCTGGGCATCCATTGCAGGATTATGTTAAGAGATTTGAAAACTTCAACCTCTCTTCCGATATGCTTAAAAGTGATATGGAAGAAGATATGGAACTTGGCGAAGAGGGTGAAAATTTTGAGCAAGAGACAACCGATTTGGGCTTCCAAGACGGGCAACCATTTGTGTGCGGAGGAATTATAACTGAGGTGAACCGCAAGCGCGCAAAGAATGGAAGAGAAATGTGCTATTTGAAATTGGAAGATTTGAAAGGCGTTATGGAAATAACATTGTTTTCAAACGCATATTCAAAATATCGCGACATTTTGGAAGAGGACAACCTTGTCACAATTAAGGGAAAAATAAACATCCGCGATGGCATGGCACCTTCGGCGGTTGCGGATGCGGTTTTCTTGTGGAAAGAAGAAGACGAGGCCAAGGGCGAAAAGAAACAAAGATTATGCCTTAGATTTGACACAAAAAATCCAGATATTTACAGCAAAGTTAAAAATTCCATTTCCTCATATGCAGGCACAACGCCGGTTGTGATTAAGTGTTCGTCATCTGGAAAAACCTTCAATTATCAACAGGCTGTGAAAATAAACAACTATCTTATAAACGAACTTAGCGGAATTATTGGCAATGAAAACATTGTTATTCAATAGGAGAAAAAATATGAAAATATTGTTGCTTTGTAGTGGTGGCGATGCACCAGGAATGAACAGATTTATTTATGACATTTTTAAAGAATTTCCAAATGAAACTTATTATGCTGCCGCCGGCTTTGATGGGCTTATAAACGGGCGAATTTATCCTCTTAAAAAAGTTGTTAAGGAGGAGGATAAAAACAAAGCGGGCGTGGTGATTAAAACTTCGCGCTGTCCAGAGTTTAAGGAAAGAAAATATTTTAAAGTGGGGCTTGAAAACGCCAAAAAGTTTGATTTTGTGGTGATTTGTGGCGGAAATGGCTCAGAAAGAGGGGCAAAAGAACTTTATGAAAATGGTGTGAGGGCACTTTTTGTTCCGGGCACGATTGACAATGATGTTGCCGACAACTATTACAGCCTTGGCTTTTCAACAGCGGTGAAAGAATGTGTGTATGCAGTGCAAAATGTTATGCCAAGCATAGAAGCAATGAATCGTGCTTGCCTATTTGAAATTATGGGCAGAGAATGCAGCCAAATTGCAGCAAAAACAGCAAAAATTGTTAAAGCGGACTATGTTGCAAAAGATAAGATTGAATATGAAAAAATTGTGGATGCAATTCTGAGAAAACATGAGAAAGGAAAAAGTGCAACAATTTTGATAAGAGAAAACCTTGAAGACATCGAAAAAGTTGCAAAAACACTCAACAAAATGCTGGGGCTTGACATTGTGAGATTTCATATTGTGGGCAGAACGCAACGTGGTGGCGCTCCAACAAAGGAAGAGATTGAAATGGCTGACAAATTTGCGGCGGCCACAGTTAAAGCAATAAAAAAAGGACAAGCAGGAAGGGTGCTTGCCAACAGAAATCTGAAAGTTGAAATAAAAGATTTCATATAAAAATTTTTTAAAAGGGAATACAATTATAATAAAACTATGAAATTTAACTTTTTTGGCTCAAAATCGCCCAAAATCGGCGTGGCTTTTGGAGGCGGTGGAGCGCGAGGCATGTCACATATAGGGGTTATTAAGGCTTTTGAAGAATTTGGGCTTCAATTTGACTATTTTGCTGGGACAAGTGTGGGCAGCATTATTGGCTCTGCATATGCCAACGGTTTAACTTCAAATGATATGCTTGAAATTGCCAAAGATTTGCGCGTTAAGGACATTCGCACAAACAAAGTTATTTTTATGCCATCCAAAACTGATGGGCTTGAAAAACTTATGATTGACACTTTTGGGGACATCAACATTGAAGATTTAAAAAAGCCTTTTTCGGCGGTGGCGGTTGATATTAAATCCACAAAAGAAGTGTGCATAACGCATGGCAACCTTGCAAAAGCGGTTGCGGGCAGTTGTTGCGTGCCGGGCATTTTTCAACCGGTGGAATTTGGAGACAGGCTCCTTTGCGATGGCGGGCTTCAAAACACAATCCCTGCAAATGTGCCAAGATATTTTGGTTGTGACTATGTTATTGCAGTGGATTGCAACAGCACAAGAACTTATGGCACAGACAGCAGCAAAGTTCTGGATGTTTTGGGCTGCGCGATAAGGGTGCTTATGAAAAGTAATGCGGTTAAGGGTTATCTTTGTGCCGACCTTGTGATTGGCACAGATAACAAGCGCTTCAAATCCACAAGTTTGGAAGGAATTGATGAAATGGTGCAGCAAGGCTATCACAACGCCATAGACCTTATGCCACAAATTATGCAAATTTTTGAAGGCAAAGCTAAGAAGAAAAAATTAAAAGATTTTGATAAGGATGAAATAGAATTTATATAATGGAAAAATTGATTTACAAATTAAAATCGGCAAAAATCACAAAAATTTTCATTTTTAAAGCGTTTTTGTGCATATTTTTGCTGATTTTTTATATTTTTGTGTCCGTAAATCAATTTGACCTAATATTTTTTGCAAATGGCTTCAACTCTGTTTTAAATTGCAAAATGCAAATTTATATGCTGGATGTGGGGCAAGCAACAAGTTGTTGTGTGGTGACGCCAGAAAAAGAAATTTGGGTGCTTGACACAGGAAGCCAAAGTTCTTCAAACAATTTTATGTCACAGATTGATATGATTTTAAGAAAGAATAATTTACATAAAATTGACTACTTGCTTTTAAGCCACAGCGATGAAGACCATGTTGGCGGCGCAATTTCCCTTTTGAAGCAAAAGCAAGTTTGCCGAATATATCGGCCTAAGATTTATTCCAAAAGCGAAGAAAAAATTGAAGATTGGCGGGCAAAGGAAGATTCTTTGGTGTATGATTTGGTTATAAAAGCGGCATATGCCGAGCCAAATTGTGAGGTTATAGCAACTGAAGATGACATTTTGGTTTTTGACGATTTTCTTGTTTCCATTTTTGCAACAGAAAACACCACAAGGCAAGAGTCAAATTCATACAGTCCATTTGTTTTGTTTTATTATTCGAATAAGAGTTTTCTTTTCACGGGCGATGCCACGCAAACAAGAGAAAATGAATTTTTGAAAGATTTAGGCACAACAAAAATTTCGGTTGACATTTTGCAAGTTGCACATCACGGTTCAAATTCCTCTTCCTCTCAAAAATTTTTGGATGCAATTTCTCCAAAAGTGGCACTTGTGAGTGCGGGAGACAAAAATTATCCACATAAAGATGTTGTAAATCGGCTTAGAGGCGCGGGGATAAAGGAAATTTATGCCACTTATGATGTTGGAATGCTTGGGCTTGGACTTGGCAACGTTCAAACAATAAGTTTTGCCACAACAAAAGGCGGCTTGGATTTGCCTCTTTTTGTGGTTGTTATGTCAATCTTTGCATTTGTTGTTTTGGGATTTGATTTTTCAAATAAAAATCAAAAATTTTACAATTTGTTTTTATTGCGAAAAAATATTCCATAAAAATTTTGTAAAACAACAACTTTGTGCTAAAATAAGTTTATGGATATGGTTTTCAATAAAATTGTTGTTGTTTCGCTGTGCGACTTTGTAACCAAGGACGTGGCAAACGCCTTGTCACAAAACTTGGGAATGATGTTTTGCGACACAAAGGACCTTATGGAATATGAACTTGTTGATGTTAAGGCAATTGAAAACCTGTGTTCAAAAGAATTTTTGGAGCAGTCTGAAAAAAAAGTTATTAAGCACATTGCCTCCTTTGAAAATGTTGTTGTTTCGATAAATTTCGACTATTTAATCCACAACTTAAATATAATAAAAGAGAACAGCATTTTGGTTTTTCTGAAACTAACCAAAAAATTTGTGGAGGCTTCATCAAATTCGGTGGATGCAATTTCCTTTGCTGACAGAAACAAACAACTTGAACAAATTGCAAATGTGACAATACCTTTGAAAAAAATTGAAACAAATTTTGCCTGCAAAAAAATTATTGATGCGATTGGGAGGATTTTATGAATATAATAAAAAAATCGATAAACTATCTTAAAGCCTTGTCGGCAGAGACAATAACAAATGCGGGTTCGGGGCATTTGGGAGTTTCTTTGGGGGCATCCTCCATTCTTTTCGCACTTTTTAAGGACCATTTGAATTTTGATGTTTCTGACACGGATTATCTAAATCGTGATAGGTTGGTTTTGTCGGCAGGCCACGCAAGTGCACTGTATTACAGCCTTTTGACGATGTTTGGCTATGACTTAACGCTTCAAGATTTGAAAGAATTTAGGCGACTAGGCTCAAAAACGCCGGGGCATCCAGAACTTAATGTAACTGAGGGTGTTGAGGTTTCAACGGGGCCGCTTGGGCAGGGCGTTGCGAATGCAGTTGGAATGGCCATTGCAGAGGCGGTTATGGAAGAGCGCTTTAACACGGTTGGCTTTGACATAATAAACAACTACACCTATTGTTTTGTTGGCGATGGATGCTTGATGGAAGGGGTGGCTCAAGAGGCAATAAGCCTTGCAGGCTCTCTTCAATTAAACAAGTTGATTTTGCTCTATGACAGTAACGAGGTGACCATTGACGGCTCTCTTTCCATTGCAAACCGCGAAAATGTGGCAAAAAAGTTCGCTGCCATGGGCTGGGACGTGATTAAGGTTAATAGAGGAAACAATTATTATTATTGCACGCACGCCATTGCAAGAGCAAAGAAAAATAAAAAACCAACCATTATAATTTTCAATACAACAATTGGAATTGGAACGGAAAAAGAAGGAACTTCGGCTGTGCATTCTGGCGTTATGTCAGAGAAGGAACTTGCCGCATTTAAGGAAAGTTTGTCTGTTAAAGAAAGCTTCTTTATTCCAAGTGATGTTCGCGAACTTTGCATGGCAACAACAAGGCGCGGCAAACTTAATCATGAAAAATGGAATCAAAGTTTGGCGATGTATTCAAGCACACATCCAGAACTTTACAAATCTTTGATGGCTTTCTTTGACAGAAAGAAGATAAATTTGGACAGAATTTTGAAAAACATTTCAAAATATGACGGAAAGAGCATGAGAGAGGTTAACAAGCATGCTTTAAGCGAACTTGCTTATCAATGCCCTCAGGTTATTGGCGGAACGGCGGATGTTGGGCCTTCTTCACTTGCAGTTATAGACAATGCGGGCAACTTTTCATATGGTTACAGACGCGGCAAAAACATTCACTTTGGCGTTCGTGAACATGCCATGACGGCAATAACAAATGGCATTGCCCTTTATGAAGATTTCATTGCCTTCGACTCCACTTTTCTTGCTTTTGCAACCTATGCTTTGCCGGCGCTGAAAATGCGATGTATGATGAAAGTTCCTGTTATGTCTTTCTACACTCATGACAGCATTGCGGTTGGGCAAGACGGACCTTCGCATCAACCTATCGAGCAACTTGGGCAACTGAGGGCAATCATTGGCAACACAGTTTATCGCCCTTGCGATTATAAAGAACTTGTTGCAGGCTACTCGAACTGCATAAAAAATTATCTTCCAACCACTTTTGCTTTGTCTAGGCAGGAAATTGGGCATATTGATGGCACATCGTTTGAAGGCGCTTTGATGGGAGGTTATTTGCTTGAAAACAAATCGCCAAAGCCAGATGTTGTGATTGTTGCAAGCGGCTCGGAAGTGGAACTTGCAGTTAAAGTTGCCAAAGAGTTCAAAAAGAAAATAGTTGTGAATGTTGTTTCAATGCCATCACTTGAAGTTTTTGAAAAACAAACGAATGCCTACAAAAACAAAGTGATTTCTAAAGATGCAAAACTCGTGTTGTGTTTGGAGGCAAGCAACGATTACAAGTGGCTTAAAGTTTTGGGCGGCAAAGCTGCTTTGTATGGCGTTTTTGACTATGTTGGAAGCGGCACTCCACAAGAAGTGGTTGAGAAAGCCGGCTTCACTGTTAAAGATGTGGTTAAATTTATTGACAGCAAATTAAAAGCACAAAAATAGTCAAAATTTGACAAAAAGGGCAACAAAATTCATAGCAACATAACAATTTCATTTATAAAATATTATAAGTGAGGTTGTATGTTAAACAAAAAAAGTATTGTGCTTTCGGGCATGAAAGATAAGGCGCAAAAAGCAGTTTTAACTCTTGAAGAAGATGGAGTTGGAATAAAAGGCTTGTTGCGTCTTTATAATTTTTCAAGAGAGCCAAACGGCATTTGTTCGCTGGGGCTGAATGTGGATAAAAAGGTGTATAAAGCGGGGCTGTCTTTTAAGTCCAGAATGCTTTATGAGTTTTTTTTGTCGCTTGAAAAAATTCCGGCCAAATTTTCTTGTGCCATTGTAAATTTTCAAAATGCCGTTCCAACGCCAATACTTTTTGGGGCAAGCGAAGGGGCAAACGATGAAATTTATGCCAGCATAATAAGTGAAATTTCGGAGGATAAGTCGGCGGAAAATGTTAAAAATGTGCTGGATAAATATGATGTGGATTTTGCCGATGAGGAGAAAAAGGAAATAGAGCAGCAAATTGACAAAACAGTGTGTCAGGATTGCGCAAACTGCATATATAAAAAATATTTTTTTGAGCAGCAAGAAGAGAAGGGAGAAAATCAGCCTGTTGTGCAAAACGTGGAAACAATTTTGCAAGAGACAAAAGAGCCCGAAGAGACTGATGTGGCAGAGGAAGATGAAGAGGAGGAAGAACTGTTTTTTGATAGGTTAAAGCCACAAATTGACAAATTGTTTGAAAATAATCCAATAGAAGAGAACTTGCAAAGCCTTATTCCCTCGTCAAAATGGGTGAAAGTGGAATATCAAGATGATGGCGATTTTTATGTTTTCGGCCTTTTGTATGACGAAGATGGAAATGTGAAATATGTTTGTTATGGCGTTCCTGCGGTGTTTGAAAATGAGCCGCCAAAAGAACTTTCGGGCTATCCAATTTGGCTGGCGCTGGACCAAAACAAGCAGGATGGTTTTGGCTATTGGCTAACTTATCAAGATGCCGCTTCTGGCGAGCCAATCAAGGCGTTTTTGGATTAGGCAGGTGACGATGAAAGTTATTTCAATCATCTCACTTGTGATAATTTTGTTGATTATTTTTGCACTTTTATATTATCTTCTTGTTGGAGCGCTTTTGTTCAAAATTGGCTTCTCGCGAAGAAGTTTTGTTGAAAAAGGGCTGCACAAAAACATAGAGAAAAAACTTCAAGATTATAAAGTTGACTTGTGCTGGTGGGAAAAACAGAAGCCAAAAAAAATTGTTATCAAAAGTTTTGACGGGCTTTCTCTTGCTGGATTTTTTTTGCAAAACAATTCAAACAAAACCGTGTTAATTTGTCATGGATTTGGCGCAAGCCATTGGCAAATGCAACAATATGCCAAATTTTTCTTTGAAAAAAACTTCAATGTGCTTGCGATTGATGGCAGGGCACATGGCGAAAGCGAAGGGGCTTGTGTTGGCTTTGGTCAATTTGAAAGCCAAGACATTTTAAAGTGGGTTGAATATCTAAATGAAAAATGGCCAGACAACAAAATTGTTTTGTTTGGAACATCAATGGGTGCAACAGCTGTTTGTCTTGCAAGCGGCGGTAAATTAAAAAATGTTGAGGCAATAATTGCCGATTGTGGCTTTGCAAAGGCCAGCGACCAAATTGATTTTATTTTAAAAAAATATAAGTTGTCTTTGAAAATATTAAAGAAACATCTTTACAGTTATGCCAAACGGCTTTACGGTTTGGACATAGAGCAAATTGATGCAACAAAAACTGTTCGGCATGCAAGCGTTCCAATTTTGTTCATACATGGGCAGTCAGACGATTTTGTTTCGCCTCAAAATTTGGACGTGCTTTATGATTCCACTCCGCCAAATTTGAGAGAAAAATTTTTGGTTCCAAACGCAGAGCACATGATGGCATATCCAGAAGCGGGTGTTTTGTATGAGAAAAAAATAAGCGACTTTTTGAAAAGCCGCACAAAAAATATTTAAAATTTAAAAAATCACAAAAAACCTAAAAAATCACAAAAAAAAACACAAAAAACCACAAAAAATCAACAAAAACAATTTAAAAATACAAATTAGGCTGTGGCTTCAATTTTTGAAATATAATAAAGCTTGTTTCCATTTTTTGCCGTGATTTTTGGATATTTTGAACTATAAAAATCTATTCGCGTTGCGTCTGAGAAATAAAGCCTAAACAAATCATTTGCAGACTCATATGCCACACCAATTGAAAAAGAAACCAGCACGGTTCCCAAATTGTCTCCACCAAAAAATATAAAATTATTATTTTTATAGCTGTCCAAATCGATGGTGTAAGTATTGTAAATGTAATTATACCAAACAACCACTTTTAATTTTTTGTAGCCTTTCAAATTTGGCATGTTTGCAACCTTTGTTGTTCCTGCCAAAATCCCATCTGGATAACCAAGATTGACATCAGCATTTTCACTTGTCATGTCATATATAAGTTCCCAATTCTCACCCGAGCCGCCGCCGATTTGTTCAATTTCATCTTTCAAATTTTGCATTTCGGTGGTTAAGTTTTTAAGCTCCTCTTGAAGAGCAGGAATTTGCTCACTCACATCTTTGAGTTCTTCAAACTGTTGTTTAAGTTCTGGAATAACAGCACTTATTTCATCCAGGCGTTGCTGCAAATCTTTCACAAGTTGATTTGTGTTGTCAGAAGTGTTTTTTAACTCTGGAATTTGGTTGGCTAAATTTTTAAGTTCCTCTTGAATGGCAGGAATTTGCTCACTCATATCTTTGAGTTCTTCAAACTGTTGTTCAAGTTCTGGAATAACAGCACTTATTTCATCCAAACGTTGCTGCAAATCTTTCACAAGTTGATTTGTGCTGTCAGATGTGTTTTTTAACTCCGGAATTTGGTTGGTTAAATTTTTAAGTTCGTCAATTTGGCTTTGCAAAGACTTAAGGTCTTTCAAGCCCATTAGGTCATTTATTTTCCATTCAAGTTCATTTAAGAAATTTTCAAGAGAGGATTTGGCGTCATCCCAATTTTTTAAAAGTTGCATAACAAAAATCTCCTTTTGCCCAAAAATATAGAACAAAAGGAGCCAAAATTCAACAAAATATGTCATTTTTTATTAATTTTTACTTTTTTCTTTTTGTTTTTCATGAAAAGCCACGCAAATATAATTCCAAGAACTGCCACAATGATTATGATTGCCGCAATTAAAATTGGATTCACGCCATCAGGGTTCACAAATTTTGTTTCAATTTCGCCATAGACGATTTCGTTGTCATATAAAAACATAATTTTGGTGCGGGCGGCGCGGCTGTTATATTTTTCGTAAAGGTAAATTCGATGCCCTTTTTCAAGCGACAACTCTGTTCCATCGGCGCAGTAAACTTTGCAAGGAGCGTTTGTTTGCGCGTTGAAGGTTGGAATAGACTTAATTGTTTCACTTTGTTTTGCAACAAATTCGGATAAGATATAGCCTTCTTTTTCATCAAAGAGAACTTTGTAAAAAGTTAAATCGCCATTTTCATATTCAACGGGGGAAGTGTCCAAAAATTCCAAATTGTAATCCCCATTTGCCGAGAACTCTGTTCCATGTGTAAGCGACAGTAAAATTTCTGACTCTAAATTTGTCTCGGCAAAAACATTTGCTTTGTTGGCAACCACAACATAGATTGGGGGTGTTTCAGCAAAAGCCACATTGCCAAAAGGAAAAGCAAAAAACAAAAACATCAATAGAAAAGCGCAAAAAATTTTTTTCATAATAATATTAAACTCTTTTTTCTTGCAGAAGTCAAACAAAATAAAAACCATAATATTAAAAAAACATATCGGGTGATATGTTTTTGTTATTGTTGTTATCTTTCAAATGTGTCTTCAATTTTGTTCAAACCCTTATTGAAGTTTGCAAGAGTGTTGGCTTTTGCTTCATGTTGTTGTGCTTCTATTTGTTGGCGGAATGTTGGATCGTCGTGCTTTTTTATTTCTGTTTGCGCAGTTTTTGTTCTTTCAGCAATTAAAGATAAAAGTTCTTCTGAGCTTCCTTTAAATTTGTCTGCATCACAGTGACGAGCTTTTTCCCTTAAACCTTGTTTGATTCCATCAAATATTTTTCCAACAAGAGCTTTACTACGGAAACAATCTGTTGGCAAATAAATAAAATCTTCAGGATGCTCTTTGAAAACTGTTGCTATTTTGCCAAATGTTGTCTTAGATGTAAGAGCGGACTCATCAATAGCAGAAGGAAAAACATAGTCAAATTGTGGGCTGTAAAGATATTTAGAATAACCAATTGTGACAAAAGCTAAACCGTAAGCATCAGCAGGAGCAGAACATTGTTTAAAAGCTCTTGGAGCAGGTATGCCTGTTTCCCTGTTTATTAAGACAGCTACATTCAAGTTTCTCGATTTTATATCAACAGATATGTAAGGGGATTCTGTTCCTAACATATTTTGTATATTAAAATCAGGTTCTTTATATTGATTTGGCTCAATTGAATCTCCCAAAAGAGCCCCATCATCTGGATCAAACACTCGATAGAATTCGCTGCCATCCGTTTCAGAATATTTTCTTAATTTATAGTTTTTTTCCATTTTTTGCCTCCATATAAAAATATTATACCAACTTTTATTCATTTTGTCAAATGAATTACATTTTAACTCAATGAATAATTACTTTTTGGCATAAATTTCAGTCGTTTTTATCTTTTTTTTGCTCATTTGTGTTATCATCGTCATTTAAAAGTTTTTTAAGTTCGGCAAATTTTTCGTCAAGCCATTTGTAAAATTCTTCCCTTGTCACATTTTACCTCCAAGATTTCTGATAATAGGTTGTTCAAATAAATTCAAATTTATTTTAACAAGGTGAAGATGAAATTGTCAAATATTTTTTTAATTTTTCAATTTTTTTGTGTGGGGAAAATTGATGCTATGTTCTAATCAAAACAATTTGTATTATAATTTTAATAGAGTTCTTATTTTTCTGCTCTTTTCATAGAATATTGTATGTTTTCCAAAAAAAACAGATTTTTTGTTTTAAAGAAAAAGTGGTTGCTGATTTTTGTTTGCCTTTTGCTTGTGACTGCAAGTGTGGCGATATATTTTTCTGCCATTCGGCCGACATTTATGCCCAAGGCGGAACATGTGATTGTCATCGATGCCGGCCATGGCGGAAAGGATGGCGGAGCGATTGGGAAAAACACTATTGAAAGCGAGTTGAATTTGGAGTATGCCAAAACTTTGGAAAAGATTTGCAAGCAATATGGCTTTAAGGTTGTGCAAACGCGAGAGGACATGAATGGGCTTTACAATCCTTTTGCAAGCAACAAGAAAAAAAGCGAAATGGAAAAAAGAAAGGAAATTATCTGTGGGGCAAAGCCGGATTTGGTTGTGAGCATCCACATGAACAGTTTTCCTTCATCTGAGGCGCGCGGGGCGCAGGTGTATTATGCGCAGGGCAGTGAAAGTGGTCAGGCGCTTGCGGACAGTGTTTCCCAAAATTTGCACAACAACATAGAAAACGCGAAACTCACATCCAAAGCAGGAGACTTTTATGTTTTAAACGTTTCGCCTTGCCCAAGCATACTTGTTGAGTGTGGCTTTCTTTCAAATGCAGAGGAGGAAAAACTTTTGCAGGATGAGGCATATCGCCAAAAATTTTGTTATCATCTTTTTTGTGGAATTTTAAAATTTTTTAAAATTTGAATAAATACTTGAAGTCAAAATTGCTTTACAAACCTATGGAAATATGCTATATTTAGCTGCGAGGTAAGAGATGAAAAAAGTTTTGGTTTATGGCATGAGTTTTAATCCTGGTGGAGTAGAAAGTGTTATTATAAATTATTATAGACATATTGATAAAAGTAGGGTTCAATTTGATTTTATTTCTTCTTATAAAACACTTGCTTATGAACAAGAGATAAGAGAAAATGGGGGGGGGATTTATAAAGTAAATCCTACAAGAAAAATAAAATTTCGTAAGCAATTAAAACAAATTTTCCAAAACAATGATTATGATGCTATTTGGGTTAACGTCTGCTTTGCCAATTACATATACTTAAAATACGCAAAAAAGTTTGGAATAAAAATTCGCATTATTCACAGCCATAATAGCCAAAACATGGGCACCATAAGTCAAGGTATCAAGCACAAAATTCGCAAAAAATTTCTTGCAAAATATGCAACTGATTTTTGGTCATGCGGGGAGTTTGCTGGAGAATATTTTTACTCGGAAGAAATCAGAAACAGTGATAAATACAAAATTATCAATAATGCAATTGATTTGAATAAATATGCTTTTAGCAAGCATGTGAGAGAGCAGGTGCGAAAAGAATTGGGCGTGACCGACAATTTTGTTGTGGGGCATGTTGGAAGGTTGCATTTTCAAAAAAATCAAGAATTTTTGATTGATATTTTTGCAGAGATAAAGAAAAGAGACTCCTCCGCGATTTTGTTGTTAGTGGGGCAAGGAGGCGATAAAACAAAACTTGTAAATAAGGTGAAATCATTAAACCTTGACGGCAGTGTAAAATTTTTAGGAGCACGAACTGATGTTGAGAGGCTTTTGCAGGCTTTTGATGTTATGCCTTTCCCTTCTTTGTTTGAAGGATTGTCGGTTGTTATGATTGAAGGGCAAGCAAGCGGAATTCCAATTTACGCGTCTGATACCCTTGCGAAAAACACTAAAATTGCGGACAACTTTGTTTTTTGTTCCTTAAAAGATTCTGCCAAAGCTTGGGCAGAAAAGATAATGAATGACAAAGTTAATTTTAAAAGAAAGTCAAATGTTGACGAACTAAGAAAAGCGGGTTATGATATAAACATAGAGGCTGAAAAATTTACACAATTTATTGAAAGAGAATAAAATGCGTTTTTTAAGTAAAAAATCGCATTTTTTTGCGTTTTTTTAACAAAATTTGGCAATTTTTTGCACTAAATCTTTTTTTGATTTGTTTTAAAATTAAAAGAAGGTGGTGCTATGAAACAAAAATTAAACCTATATTTTTCTCTGCTTTTAAAGTTTTTGGCGTTCTTTGCTGCTTTTTATGTGCTTTTTAATTCAAGCGTAAACATGGTTATTTTTCCGTTTGCATTTGGAGCAATGTTTGCTCTTGCGTGGGCAAATCAAAAGGTGTGGCTGGTTTGTCCTGCCTACATTTTTGCTGGCGTTTTAAATTGCCCAACTTGGGAAAATGCGGTGAGTTTGATTGTGGCTGTTTTTTGTTTGATTGTGCCATATTTCATTCATGTGCTGTGCAAAAAGAATATGAAAAAATGGGAGTTCGCCCTTTTTGCCACAATAAGCCAAGTGGGCGAAGTTACTTTTCAAATAATTGGGGGATTTTCACCTGTTCTCTGCTTGGTGGAAGTGTTTTTGGGCGTTCTTTTTATGTTTGCTTGCATCATTGTGTTTGAAGCATTTATTATTCGAGGCTTCACAAGCAAACTTACCGCTCTTGAAATTGTTTCACTCTTTTCAATTCTTGCCAGCCTTTGCGGCGGACTTGTGGTTTTGAATGCGGGGCAATTCAGTTTTTTAAAACTTTTTATGTGCTTTGTGCTTTTGGTTTTTTCCTCATGTTCAACATCTTTGCTAACTTTGTTGTTGGCATCAATCGGCGGAATTGGAACGCTGATTGCAACAAACAACCCCTTGTTCATTGCACCTTTTGTGATTTGGGCGCTTTCGGCGCTGCTTTTTAGAAGAAAAAATCGCATTTTTATGATTTTTGCTGTGATTGCTGCTGAACTTTTGATGGGCTTCTATTTTAAAATTTATTATTCTTTTGGCATAATTCAAATGCTGCCTGTTTTGATTTCCTCAGTTGCATTTTTTATTCTGCCAAATTCCTTCTGCAACGAACTTGCTGTGGTGTTCAACCTCTCGCGTGATAGGTTGGCGATGAAAAATGTGGTGAACAGAAACCGAGAAATTTTGCATAATAGGCTGGGAAATCTTGCGGAAGTTTTTAACGATATAAATTTGATTTATCGAAATTTGATGAAAAAGAACATGTCTTTTGAAGACGTGAAAGAAATTTTGCAACAAGAATTGGTGGACAAAATTTGTTCCTATTGCCCAGAGCGCAGCCATTGTCACAGAACATATGCCGAAAGCACAAAAAAAGTTTTTGACGAACTGATTAAAATTGCTTTTGACAAAGGAAAAGCAACACTTTTGGACATTCCTTCGCATCTGACATCAAGATGCAAACAAACCACTTCAATTTTGAGCGGGATAAACGCTTTAACTTCACAATACAAAAAATACATGACGATGGTGCAAGATGTTGACACAAGCAAACTTATCATGGCGGACCAACTTTTGGGCGTTTCCAAAATTTTGGGCGGGTTGGCAAATGAGGTTGAAAGCAATGTTTCCTTTGACACTGCGCGTGAAAGCAAAATTTTGGACGAACTTACCTATCACAACATAATTTGCATAGATGTGGTTGTTTATGAAAGAGACGAGTGGACACAAGTTGTTTCGGTTGTGGTGCGAAATGACGATGCCGGCAAGAAAAGAATTGTGGATTGTGTAAGCAAAATTTGTGGCAAAAAGATGTCTGTTTTTGAAACTTTTGCTTCTTCTCGGCCGGGATACACAGTTGTGAATTTGCAAACCGCGCCAAGATTTGATTGTTTGTTTGGTGTCAGCCAGCGCACAAAAAATGGCTCGAAGGTGAGCGGTGACACATACAGCATTATCAAACTTGATGCCAACAAACTTTTGTTTGCAATTTGTGACGGCATGGGAAGTGGCGACAAGGCAGAGAAGGCAAGCGAACTTTCAATAAGCTTGATTGAAAATTTTTATAGAGCGGGCTTTGACAATGACATAATTTTGTCAACAGTGAACAAACTTTTAAAACTGCACAAAGAGGAAATTTTCAGCGCGCTGGACATTTGCGTGGTTGACCAAAAGAATGGCCTCTGTGATTTCATCAAAATGGCAACTCCAAAATCCTTTATATTGAATGAAAATGGGTGCAAGCAAATTGAAACGGGCGCGCTTCCAATGGGGATTGTTGACGAGATTAAACCTTTGGTTGAAAAAGAGTGCTTATCGGCAAAAGATGTTGTTGTTTTGGTGTCGGACGGAATAAGCGACAGCTTTGCTTCGGATGATGCGCTTGTGGATTGCATAAAGTCAATCAAAACAAAAAATCCCCAAGAATTTGCTGATGAACTTCTTGAAATGGCGCTTGCGGGCAACAACGGATATGCGGTTGATGACATGACTGTTGTGGCGATAAAAATTTTAGATTTCTAAAAAATTGCAAAAAAAACGATAAAAATGCTTAAAAAATTGAAAATTTAAGCATTTTTTTGTAAATTCTATTGTTTTTGTGTTTTTTTTGTGATATTATTTACACTAAGAGGGAAGAAAGACAATGGAAAAAATTTTGGATTTCATTAAACAAAACGATTTGATAAAAGCGGGCGATGTTATTGGCGTTGGTGTCAGCGGAGGAATTGACAGCATGAGCCTTCTTCATTTTTTAAACCAAAACAAAACTGCTCTTGACATCGAAGTTGTTGCAATTCATGTGGAACATGGCATCCGTGAAGAAAGTGAAGATGATGCAAGATTTGTTATGCAAAAGTGCAGGGAAATGGGAGTGAGATGTTACAAATTTTCTGTTGATGCCCCAAAGATTGCACGTGAGAAAAAAATCAGCATTGAAACCGCTGCACGCGAAGCAAGGTATGGCGTGTTTGAGGCGCTTGTGAAAAAGGATATTGTTGACAAGGTTGCACTTGCTCATCAACAGATGGACCAAGCGGAAACAATTTTGATGCACATTTTGCGTGGCAGCGGCTTGGCTGGGGCGCGCGGAATGGAACCAATGCGCGATGGAATTTACATCAGGCCAATGCTTCCAATTTCAAGAGAAGAGATTGAAATTTATGCCTCAATGAACAACATCGATTTTGTTGAAGATAAAACAAATCAAGACAATTCGATTTCAAGAAACTATATAAGAAATGTGGTTATGAAAGACATTTTGAAAAAATGGCCAAACGCAGTTGAAAAAATAAACAATTTTGCTTGCGCAGTTGTGGATGATGATGATTACATAAAATCGCGCTTGGATACTAATGCGTTTTATGTTGAGGACAGAATGGTGCAAATTCCATGCAGTTATTTCAGAGCAAGCAGTGCGGTTTACAGCAGAATGGTGTTTAAGGCGCTTTCGCTTATTGGGGTGACAAAGGATATTGAAAGAAAGCATATTGAGATAATAAAAGAACTTGCCACAAGCCTTGAAAATGGAAAGAAAATTAAGTTGCCATATGATATAACAGTAAGCAAAGAGTATGAATATTTAACTTTCTATAATGACTATGTTGAGAAACCAAACCTTTCAAGAAAACTTAAATGCGAGGAATTTGATGCCAATGGCTATGGCAAAGTTGAGGTTAAGAGAGTGCGAACGGACAATATGAAAGATTCCGATGCGCTTTACTTTGATTATAGAAAAGTGCCAAAAGAGGCGGTTTGGAGATATCGCGAAGAGGGCGACATGTTTGAAAAGTTTGGCGGCGGAACAAAAAAACTCAAATCTTTCCTCATAGACAAAAAAATCCCCGTTCGCAAACGCGATTTAATTCCTGTTTTGGCTTGTGAAAACGAAGTTTATGTTATTGCTGGGGTTGAAGTGAGCGAAAAAGTGCGAGTTGAAAATGATGTTGCAACATGCTATAAGGTGATTGTCAGCAAAAATTAAGGGCTTAAAGCCCTTTTTTTCATACTTGACATTTTGAAAATTTGTGATATTATATAGTTATGACAAACAAAAATGAAAAAATTTTGAAAGATAGCGTGCTGCTTTTGGGGCCACTTGGCGTGGGCAAGTCTTTGTTATCAAAAAAAATTGGGGAAAAGTTGAATTTGCCTGTTATTTGTCTTGACCAAGTTTTTTGTGCCTTGTCAATTTTTTATCGAAAAGGCTGGCAATTCCCAACTTTTGAAGAATGGGAAAACACTCAAAAAATGATATTTAATTCAGATATGAGCAAGCTTGACTGCATTAAATATAAAGAGGAAATTTCACAAAAAATTGTTTCTGATTATGAAGAATTGAAGTCTTATCAAAAAATTTTTGACATGTCGAGTTTGATAAAAGAATGTTGTCATGCAATGAGAAATTGTTATTTCGCAACAAGAAACGAGGATTTTCAAACGCATATGTTTGTTCTTATTTACACAGACACTTTGTTGCTTGAAAAAATCATGAATAAACTTAATGAGCCGGTTGTTTTGGATGCAAGTGGAATTATTGGGGCATCGCTCACTTTGAAGAAAGAAATAAACGCAAATGACATTCATCTCGACAAAGGCACAACCACACATGATTTTCAAAGAAGGGTTTTGTTAAGATTTGGCACAAAAGTGTATATTTGTCCTGGTCAGGATTTTCAAAATAGGTGTGACGATGACAACATAGAGGCGAATAAAATTATTTTAAAGTCAAAAGCGTCCTATACGAATTATAGTGACATTATGGTTTCTGCAAATGGGATTTTGTATCGAGAACAGCCAATTATGTTTCAAGAACGAAACGACTATGACATCGAAAAAACTTTGCAATTTTTGAAGGCTCAAAATTTGGGTGAAATTGAAAACACGTCCGGACAAATTGCTAATTCAATAAAAGAATTTAGACAAGCAAAAGAGGATAGAAGCAAGTAAATCCTCTTTTTTATTGCTAAAATCAACAAATATTTTGAAAATTTGTGAATTATTGATATAATAAGAAATATGGAGGGCATATGAAAATTGCGGTTACAGCAGAAAGCACAATAGACTTGCCAAAAGAACTTTTGGAAAAATATAAAATAGACACAATTCCGTTTGATGTTATTTTAAAAGATAAATCCTATAAAGATGGCGAGATTAAAACCGAGGAAATTTTTGATTTTGTGGCACAAAACAAAGTTTTGCCAAAAACGAGCGCGATAAATGTTGAATCCTACACCGAATTTTTTGCAAAGACGCTGAAAAATTATGATGCAATAGTGCACATTTCTTTATCATCTCAAATTTCAAGTGCTTGCCAAAACGCAATAACTGCATCAAAAGAGTTCCCAGAGGTGTATGTTGTGGACAGCCTTTCTTTGTCCACAGGAATTGCTTTGCTTGCCATTTATGCTCGCGAACTTGTTGACAAAAATCTTCCAGCCAGAGAGATTTTTGATATGGTGAATGCTCGTGTGCCTTATGTGCAGGCAAGTTTTGTTATTGAAAGATTGGATTATTTGTATAAAGGTGGCAGATGTTCGGCACTTTCCTATTTTGGTGCAAATCTTCTTCGCATTAGGCCTCAAATTTTGGTGAAAGAAGGCAAGATGGGGCCCTATAAAAAGTATCGCGGAAACATGGACAAAGTTGTTGCAAATTATTGCCAAGATACACTTCAAGAATTTAATAAACCTGACCTAAAAGTTGGCTTTGTAACCTACACAACGGCAACAAAAGAGATGGTTGAAAACGCAAAAAATGCACTGATGCAAAGAGGCTTCAAAGAAATTTACGAAACACGAGCTGGTGGCACAATTGCAAGCCATTGCGGCGAACACAAACTTGGGATATTGTATATAAATGATGGAGGGGAACAGAATACGGGCAATGAATAATAAATTATATAACAAAAATGAGCATTTTAATTTGCTCATTTTTATTTCAAAGAAATTGATAGCCACAAATAATTGATTTTCTTTTGCATACTTTTCTTTTTTCCAAAAGAAAAGTATGTTATAAATCGTCAGCGTCTTGCACGGGTTGCTCGCCGTCAATCGGCGTGCCGGTGTAAGAGCCAAGTGGGTCATTTTTGCTTTCCAATATGCTTTTTTTGTTTTTTCTTTTTCTCATGAGTTTATTATGTGTGAAAATCCATTTTTTATTTGTTTTTTATATAAAAAAAGTGTAAAATATGCTTATGGAAAAGCAACTTACAAAAGCACAACTTGTTGAACGCAGTTTGTCCAAAAGATTTCGCAAAGGAATTTGGGCGCAGTTTATTGGCGCTTTGAAACATTACAATCTTGTTGAAGAGGGCGACAAAATTGCGGTTTGTGTGTCTGGCGGGAAAGACAGCATGTGCCTAGCAAAACTTATGCAAATGCTCAAAAAGATTTCAAAAGTCAATTTTGATGTTGTTTATTTGTGCATGGACCCTGGCTATAACAAAGAAAATCGCAAAAAAATTGAGGATAATGCCAAACTTTTGGACATTCCGCTTGAAATTTTTGAAACGGACATTTTTAACACCGTTGCCAATATGGGCGGCTCGCCATGCTATATGTGTGCAAGAATGAGACGGGGGTATCTTTACAGCGAGGCGCAAAAGCGCGGTTGCAACAAGATTGCGCTTGCACATCACTTTTCTGATGTCATTGAAACCACTTTAATGGGAATGCTTTATGGCGCGCAAATTCAAGCCATGCCACCAAAACTGACATCAAAAAATTTTGAAGGGTTGGAACTTATTCGTCCACTTTATTGTGTTCATGAGGATGAAATCAAGGCGTGGGTGAAATATAACGACTTGGAATTTATAAATTGCGCTTGCAGGTTCACAGAAAATTGCGAGTTGCAGCCAGATGAAAGTTCAATATCGGCGCGAAAAAAGACAAAACACCTAATTGAACAACTTAAGAAAAGTATTCCCGCTGTGGAAGAGCATATTTTTCAAAGTGTGCACAATGTTCAACTTGACACGTTGGTTGGCTTGAAATATGACGGGAAAAATTATGATTTTAATGAATTATATGACAAAAAAAAGAAGAGCAAATAACTCTTCTTTTATTTTTAGCAGAAGCATCTATCCGAATATGCTCTTGTTGGTTCAACAGGGATTGATGGATAATATGTGCCTTTTGGAGCATCTGTGTTTTTGTCGTCCACTTTTGCTGCGGCGGATTTTGAATATTGTGGAGCATAGGCGTGTGCATAAGGGTCCCAAACCATAGTGGCAGGATTGTCGAGGGTTTCACAAAGATAGTCTGGCTCAACTCTGTCGCCACGAGGTGAAAATCTGCTGATTGGAATTATATCATTTATAAGAGGATAACCATAAGCACAGCAATTGCTGATTGGAATATAATCATTAACGGTTGGAAGTTTTACATTATAAACAGGCGCACTTGAAAATCTGCAAATTGGAATAAGGTCTTGAATGATTTTCTCTGGATTTGGGGACAAATCAAACATCAAAGATGAACTTGTATTTAGTGGGTCATAAATTGGCTCAACTCTATCACCACGTGGCCCAGAGTATGCAAAGGGATCATATGTTCTGGAACATGGGTCGTTTATAGGGCCATTGCCGTTGTCAGGAATGGGATAGCCCGAAAGATGATAGCTTTGTTGGTTTTTATTTGACAAATACCAGAATGGGTCATAATCAATTCCAGCTGGATTGTCATGATTGTCCTCTATTGGTCGGCTGAAATGATAACTAAAATTGTCCTGAAAATCACCTCCAAATATGCAAATTTTTGAATTTTTAATACATTTTTCCATAACTCCTCCTTTAAAATGAATTTTTATACAATTTATTGTATTTTTATAATAATACTATTTTTATGCTTTGTCAAACAAAATTACAAAAATTTTTTAAAAATTTTTAACTATTTTTTTTGACAAAATTTTTAAACAAAAAAAAGAGCGAATTTTTTGCAATTTCGCTCTCTTTTTGATGTTATTTGCCAGACTTTTCTTTGTGCATGTCCATCACGTAGTAACTGCCTTCGTGTTGGGTTGCTGGAAATCTTTGCCCTTTTTCAAGATAAAGTTTTCCGCCGTCACTACCTTCTTTGTCATACGCTTTATAGTCGCATGACATAGGCACAACTTGTCCAGGTCTGTATTTTTGCATATTTTACCTCCCAAAGTTTAGGGTGTGCAAAATACAGCATTCTATTCTTTTTTTCCTTACTTTTCTTTTGAGCTTACTTTTCTTTTGAGAAAGAAAAGTAAGCAAAAGAAAATCAAGTTAAAATTATCTTTTTTTCTTGGCTAAACTTACAGCAACGGCTAAACTTACAGTTGCACCAACCATTGGGTTGTTGCCCATTCCAATAAAGCCCATCATCGCAACGTGCGCTGGAACGGAAGAACTGCCGGCAAATTGTGCGTCACAATGCATCCTTCCCATTGTGTCAGTCATGCCATAACTTGCAGGGCCGCATCTCATATTGTCTGGGTGCAGAGTTCTGCCTGTTCCGCCACCAGAAGCAACTGAGAAGTATGGTTTGCCATTGTCATTACACCATTTTTTGTATGTGCCAGCAACAGGGTGTTGGAAACGAGTTGGGTTGGTTGAGTTTCCTGTGATGGAAACGTCAACTTGTTCGTGTTTCATAATCGCAACACCTTCGCTTACATCATAAGCACCATAAATTTTAACTTTCGCCTTTTCGCCTTCTGAGAATGGAATTTCTTCCAAGATTTGAAGCTTTTGTTCCTTATAGTCAAATTTTGTGTTCACATAGGTGAAACCATTAACTCTGGCAATGATGTATGCAGCATCTTTTCCCAAACCATTCAACACAACTTTGAGTGGTGTTTTTCTTATCTTATTTGCAGTTCTAGCAATTCCCATTGCGCCTTCAGCAGCGGCAAAACTTTCGTGTCCTGCCAAAAAGCAGAAACATTTTGTTTTTTCATCAAGAAGTCTGCCGGCAAGTCTGCCATGGCCAAGCCCAATTTGTCTTTCATCGGCAACAGAACCTTTCACGCAAAATGCTTGCAAGCCTTCACCAATTTTTTCAGCGTATTCGCTTGCGTTTTTGCAAGTGGATTTAAGCGCGATGGCTGTTCCAAGGGTGTAGGCGTAAACAGCGTTATCAAAGCAGATTGGTTGAATGTCTCTCACAGTTTTTTCAACATCGATGCCAGCTTTCAAGCAAAAATCTTTTGCTTCGTCAATGTCTTTAAAGCCATATTCCTTCAATTTGTCAGGAAGTTTTTCATATTTTTTCAATTCTTCAATCATATTACTCTCCTCTTGGATTGACAATTTTCACTGCTTCGTCAAATCGCCCATAGTGCTTTGTCGACTTTTCAATTGCTTCTTTCTTTGAAAGAGTGTCATCTTGAAGGTTCTTCAAAAGAAGCCCAAGATTTACATATTCATATCCTATTGTTTCGCCATTTTTGTCAAGAGCCATTTTTGTGATGTAGCCTTCTGCAAGGTTGAGATATTTCACTCCGCCTTTTTCAGTTGAAACAATTGTTCCAACTTGGCTTGTTTTGTATTTTCCCAAATCTTCCAAACTTGTTCCAATTGGAAGTCCGCCAAGAGAGAATGCCGATTGGCTTCTGCCATAGACGAGTTGCAAGAAAATGTTTTTCATGGCATCGTTGATTGCATCGCACACAAGGTCGGTGTTCAACGCTTCCAAAATGGTTTTTCCAATTAAGATTTCGCCAGCCATTGCAGCAGAGTGTGTCATTCCTGAGCAGCCTATTGTTTCAATGAGCGCTTCTTTGATTATTCCATTTTTAACGTTGAGTGTAAGTTTGCATGTGCCTTGTTGTGGGGCACACATTCCGCATCCGTGTGAAAATGCAGAAATTTGAGTGATTTCTTTGACTTGGTCCCATTTTCCTTCTTGTGGGAGAGGAGATGGACCATAGCCTTTCATGTTTTTAACACAATTTTTTTCCATAAGTTCTCCTTTACCTATAAGATTATAGCAGAAATCGCAAAAATCTCCAAACAATTTTAAAAAAGGATTTTATAAAAGATATTGAAAAATAAAAATTGTTGTGTTATAATTTGGGCGATATGAAACAAATAGAAACAGAAAGGCTTATTTTAAGAGATTTCCAAAGGGGAGATTTTAGCGATTATTGGGAATATTACAGCAATCCGCTTGTTCGGGATGGTGCTGGGCTTTCTGCTGTTGACACATCAACCATTAAGTGGGCAAAAATCAGATTGCAACTTCAAGATGTTGAAAGATATTTGATTGTGTTTAAGCCTGCAAACAAACTTGTTGGCGAAATTCAACTCTCTTCTCCTTTAAAAGCTTCGCGTATTCCAGCGAACTTTCGTGGAAAAGATGTTAGAGAAATGAGTTATATGTTAAATCCAAGTTATCACAGGCAAGGCATAATGACAGAAGCGGCAAGAGCAGTTTTGAAAAATTGTTTTGAAGAAATGAAATTTGATGGCATTTATTTGTATTGTTTTGCAAAAAATTTGGCAAGCATTAAACTTTCAATGAACTGCGGATTTAGATACATCTCAAATGAAAAAATGGAATATGAACATGTGGGCTCAACAGTTTTTTCAATGGGAATCACAAAAGAACAATATTTTCAGGACAAGGCAAAATTTATTGAAAAATCCAAAGTGTAAATTGATAAAAGTTCTTGACAAGATAAAATTTGTGTGATAATATGAAAATGTAATTAAGATGGCGGAGTGAAAAGCAGTAGGATTGTGGCTTTGCTTTCAGAGAGAGGTTGGCAGGTGAAAAACCTCACAAGTTGCAGTTTGAATTACAGTCATTTCAAGTCTTACGCGGATGTCAGCGAATGGCAAAATAAGGACTGTTTGGAACTTTCCAACTTAACGGTGTCTGTCCCAGATAGTTGAAATTTAGGTGGTACCACGAAGCACACTTCGTCCTAAAAGAGGATAGTGTGCTTTTTTGTTATAAGGAGTCAGTATGAAAATTAAAACTGAAAGGCTTGTTTTGAGAAACTACAAAATGAGCGACATCGAAGATTATTGGGAATATGTGACGCAGCCAAATGTTGGGCCAAGATGCGGCTGGACGGTTTACACCGATAAACAAGCGGCCGTTGAGCGTTTGCAACTTGAAACAACAAAGCCTTTGCAATTTTGCATTGAATATCAAAAGAAAGTTATTGGAAGCATTGAAATTTTTAATATTGAAGAAAAAGATGGCAAAAAGTCTTGCGAGCTTGGAATACTTCTCAACGAAAACTTTTGGGGCAAGGGCATTATGACCGAGGCGATGAAGGCGATTGTTAAATTGTGCTTTGAACATCTTGGCTTTGATGTGGTGACCGCCGGATATTATGAGCCAAACATAGGAAGTTGGCGTGTGCAAGAGAAGTGCGGCTTTAAGGAATACAAAACCACTCCAAACTTCACAAAATGGTATTTGACGGGCGAAAATTGTGCTTGCATATACACCAAAATTGAGAAAGAAGACTATCAAAAACTAGATTTTTATAAAGATGTAAAAATGGAAATTGTTGAAAAGGAGAAAAAATTATGAAAGTTGACACAAATTTATACAACACTTTGAAGGAAAGAGGGCTTTTGTATCAGTGCACAGACGAAAATGCACTTAAAAAACTTTTGGAAAGTGGAAAACCAGTCACACTCTATGAAGGCACAGACCCAACGGCGGATAGTTTGCATATTGGGCACTGCGTTCCTTATTGCATATTAAGGCGTTTTCAACAGGCAGGGCACAAGGTTTTGCTTCTTATGGGTGGAGCAACAGCCAGCATTGGCGACCCTTCTGGGAAAACTGAAATGCGCAAAATGATGTCCAAAGAAGATGTTGAGAAAAACATTGAGAGCATCAAAAAAACACTTGGCGTGTTTTTGAAGTTTGATGGCGAAAACCCAGCAGTTATTGTCAACAATGCCGATTGGTTTAATGGCTATGACTATGTTGATTTTATGCGTGATGTTGGCATTCATTTCAATGTGAACAAAATGCTTTCAAATGAAATTTATGCAAACAGGCTTGAAGAGGGCGGCTTGACCTTCTTTGAAATGGGCTATATGCTTATGCAGGCCTATGACTTTGTGCATTTAAATCAAAAATATGGATGCGTTTTGCAGTATGGCGGACAAGACCAATGGGGAAATATTGTTGCAGGCACAGAACTTCAAAGAAAATTGAACTTTCAAAATGGAACAAATGTGAATCTTATAGGCGCAACCAATCCACTTCTTTTAACCCCAGAAGGCAAAAAGATGGGCAAAACTGAAAAAGGAGCAATTTGGATTGACAAAGACAAAATTTCGGCGTATGATTTTTATCAAGGGGTTTACCAAACGCCAGATGCTTGCGTTGAGATGATGTTTGCGTTGTTCACAGATGTGCCAATGCAAGAAGTTAAAAGGCTTGTGAGCGAGGACATTGTAAACGCCAAAAAAGTGCTGTCTTTTGAAATAACCAAGTTTGTTCGTGGCGAGGAAGATGCCACTCTTGCACAAAAAATGAGCGAGAACTTGTTCTCTCAGGGCGGTGATGATGCACCTATTGTTGAAATTGATAAAACTGAATTGCCAATTGGGATTTGTGACTTGCTGTTTAAATGCAATCTTGCACCATCCAAGAGTGAAGCGAGAAGGCTTATCCAAGGCGGAGCAATAACATTCAAAAACGAAAAGGTTGAAAGATTTGACTTGTCTGTCACCGAAAACGACATAGGCGATGGGGCACTTCTTAAAAAAGGCAAAAAAAGTTTTATAAAAGTGAAAATTAAATAACTTACTTTTCTTTTGGAGAAAAGAAAAGTAAGCAAAAGAAAATCGCTTACTTTTTGTTTGCTGTCATTCTGAGTAGCGCGAAGAATCTCAAACTTTAATCTTCCAAGCCCAAAAGATAGTCCGTTGACACCTTAAAATATTTAGACAAAATTTTAAGTGCCTGAACACTTGGATTTTTCTTTCCATTTTCCCATTTATTAACAATAGACATACTGAAATTTATGTCCTTTGCAAGTTGTTCCTGCGTTAAACCTTTCTCTGTTCTCAAATCTTTTAAAATATCTTTAAATTCCATATAATTTTTCCAAAGATAATTGATTTTCTTTTGTTTACTTTTCTTTTTTCCAAAAAAAATACGTGATTTTCTTTTGCCTACTTTTCTTTCTCAAAAGAAAAGTAGGTTATTTTTTTAGAATTTTATAGGCGTCTTTTTCGTCTTTGATTTCATAGCCAAGAGCGGATATTTGATTTCTTAAACTGTCGGCGGTGGCAAAGTCGCGTGCCTTTTTGGCTTCCCAACGCTTTTGTGCCAAATCTTTTATCTCGTTTGGAATTTCTTCTTCGTCAAAGTTCAGTCCCAGAACCTGATTGAACTTCATAAGTGCGGAGTAAACATCATTGCTGCGTTCTTCTCTCAACATCTTCAAAACGCAGGCGATTGCTTTTGGCATGTTTAGGTTGTCGTTTATGCTCTCCAAAAATTCCGCTTCATATTTTGCTGTGTCCACGTGTGCCGTGCCATTTTGATGCTCTTTTGCCAGATTTTTTATGGATTTTAGCGTGTTTTTTGCCATTTCCAACGCATCAAATGTGAAATTTTGCTGCTTTGAATAGTGTGCCAGAAAATAGAAAAATCTGAAATCTTCCGCGGAGAAACCTTTCTTTTCCAAATCGGCGATGGTGTAGATATTGTTTAAACTTTTGCTCATCTTTCCGCCGTCAATTTGCAAAAATTCAAGATGCATCCACATCTTAACAACTTGATGTCCATAGCGGCAGTTGCTTTGCGCAATCTCGTTTTCGTGGTGAACGGGCTTGTGATCCACTCCGCCTGTGTGGATGTCGATTGTTTCGCCCAAATATTTGTCGCCAATAACCGAGCATTCAATGTGCCAACCAGGATATCCTTTTCCCCAAGGACTGTCCCACTGCATGATATGTTCCTTTGGTGCTTTCACCCACAAAACAAAATCATATGGGCTGTGCTTTTCGTCATCAACGGCAATTCTTGCGCCGGCAAGTTTTTCATTTATGTCCATGCCAGAAAGCCTTCCATATTCAGGAAATTTTGCTATGTCAAAATATATGCCTTTGCTTGTTTCATAAGCAAAGCCTTTTTCTATCAACACTTTTATAAATTCAATCATCTCGTTTATGACGCTTGTGGCGGGAACGATATGTTCAGGCATGTCGATGTTCAATTTTTTTGCATCTTCCAAAAACACATTTGTGTAATATTTTGCGATTTCCCATGGGGATTTGTGTTCGCGCTGGCTTGCAACCAGCATTCTGTCCTCGCCCTCGTCTGCATCAGAGGTGAGGTGTCCAACATCGGTTATGTTCATCACGCCATCGATATTATAGCCGTTATATTTCAAAACTCGGCGAATGTTGTCCATGAAAAGATAGGCTCTAAAATTTCCAATATGGGGATAATAATAAACAGTTGGGCCGCAAGAATACATCTTAACGGTTTTATTTTTATGACTTGGCACTTCTTCAAGTTTCCTAGTCAAAGAATTATAAAATTTCAGCATAATTTTCTCCTAACAAATAAAAATTGGTTTTCTTATATCTTTTTATTCAAATAATTACACAAAATTTCAACTGCTTTTTCCACTTCGTTGTTTGCATCGGCAAAAAAATTGTTCAAGTTTTGAGTGAAAGCGGCGAGTTCTTGTTTCCCTTTTTCCGTTAGCGCCATAAGGCGACAGCGCTTGTCAATTTCTCCGTGGCGGGCAGAAACAAGCCCTTCTTTTTCAAGATCCTTTGCCATAAGTGTGAAGTTGGATTTTTTAAGGCCAAGTTTTTCAATAATCATGCTGACAGATAGGTTTTCATATTGTGAGATAAAGTATAAAACCTTAAATTTCAACAAATTGTTGTTTGCAAAGTGCTTTGTAAGGTTTTCGGTTAGTGCTTCAATTTCCAATATCGTGTCAACGTTTTTCATATCTTTAATTATATAAAAGTGGCACAATTTTTGCAAGTAATTTCAAGAGAAAAGTTATAAAAAAATATAAAATTTTTTATTTTGAATTTTGCTTGCTTTTAAGTTGAAAAAATTTTAAAATATTCCTATGGCACTAATTGGCACTATTGAAGATATTGTGTATAGAAATGAGGAAAATGGCTACACTGTGGCGCGGCTGGAGCATGATGACGGCATAATCACAGTGGTGGGCAGGTTTATTGATGTGCAAATTGGCTCGGAAGTTAAACTTGAGGGCAGATTTGAAAAAACCAAATATGGCGTGCAATATTCTTTTGATAGTTATGAAATTTCCCTTCCAACCTCAATTGCGGGGCTGGAAAAATATTTGGGAAGCGGGCTTATTCGTGGCGTGGGGCCGGCAACCGCAAAAAAAATTGTGGAGCACTTTGGCAAAGATACTTTGGATGTTTTGGAATATATGCCCGATAAACTTGCGCAAATTTCGGGAATAAGCGCAAAAAAAGCCACAGAAATTGGATTTTCTTTTAAGGAGCACCGCGAAGTTCAAAACACAATAATTTTTTTGCAGGGCTTTAACATAACCACAAATATGGCGCTTAAAATTTATAATGTGTATCACGAACACACATCCACAATTGTGAAAAACAACCCCTACAAACTCGTGGAGGATGTTGACGGCATCGGCTTTGCCACGGCGGACCGCATTGCTCAAAACGCGGGCATTCCAAAGGACAGCGTGTTTAGAATTAGGGCGGGGCTGATTTACAATTTGCAAACCTCGTGCGAAAAGAACGGAAACACCTATCTGCCAAAGGCTATGCTTTTTGATTTGGCTGCAAAATCGCTGGAACTTGATTTGGACGAATATAAACAGGGCTTTGACGAAGCTTTTGAAACGATTTGCATTGACAAAACTGTTATCACAACATGGGTTGACGGCACAGAAATTGTTATGCTTTCAAAATATTATTATTATGAAAATGTCATTGCGCAAAGGCTTGCCTTTTTGGCGTGCTCTCAGCAGGACGAAAAGATTGATGTAAGTGAGGAAATTTCAAATTTTGAGCAAAGAAATCACATAAAATTTCATGACGAACAAAGAAACGCCATAATTGGGGCGATAAATAATGGAATTTATGTCATCACAGGCGGGCCAGGAACAGGAAAAACAACAATCATCAAGTGTATTTTGGAAATTATGCTTGCACAGCAGAAAAAAGTTTCGCTTGTTGCACCAACGGGGCGTGCGGCCAAGCGCATGAGCGACAGCACGGGGCATGAAGCCAAAACAATTCACAGACTTTTGGAAGTGAACACAATTCAGTCGGACCAAAGTTTTTTTGTGCATGATGAAAGTAACCCGCTTGAAAGCGATGTTGTTATTTGCGATGAAGTTTCGATGGTGGATGCTGCTTTGATGTGCAGCCTTTTAAAAGCCATGCGCAGAGATTGCAAACTTGTTTTGGTGGGCGATAAGGACCAACTGCCAAGTGTTGGGGCGGGCAATGTTTTGGCGGACATTTTGGGCAGTGGAATTGTGTCTTATTGCGCACTCACCAAAATTTTCAGACAGGAAGAAAAGAGTTTGATTGTCACAAATGCGCACCTTATCAATGAAGGCAAAATGCCACTTATAGACAACACAAGCAAGGACTTTTTCTTTGAAACAAAAAACGACCCAGAACTTATCAAGGACACCATTTTGGACTTGGTGGCAAGGCGACTGCCAAAATTTTTGGGTGTGGAAGCGCAGTCAATTCAGGTGCTTGCGCCATTAAAGGCGGGTGTTTGTGGAATTGAAAATTTGAACAAGGTTTTGCAAGAGAGCATAAATCCGCCAAGCGAAGATAAAAGGCAGATTGAGTATTCTCGAATTATCTTTCGAGAAGGTGACAAAGTTATGCAAATGGCAAACAACTATGACCTTGAATGGAAAAAAATTGGAAAGTATGCCACAGAAATTGGAAAGGGCGTTTTTAACGGTGACATTGGCTACATTCAAACGATAGACCCTCAAACGCGCGAGGTGATTGTTGAATTTGAAGATGGCAGAACCTGCCTTTACACAAGCGTGGATTTGTTTGATTTGTCACTTGCCTATGCAATAACAATTCACAAAAGCCAAGGCTCAGAATTTGACACAATCGTTATTCCAGCGATAGCAGGGCCAAGCATAATTCTCACCCGAAATCTCATCTACACCGCAGTTACGCGTGCAAAAAAAATGGTGGTTATAGTTGGTGAGAAACAATATCTAAAAAGAATGGTTTCAAACAAATACACTGCCACCAGATTTACAAATTTGAAACGACTACTAATTGCCGCCACAGAAAAATTTAAGAATTTATATGAATAAAAAACCAAGAAATCTCTTGGTTTTTTATTTTTCTGGAATTTCCAAATTTTTGAAATCAAAATATTCACTGTTAAAAAATTCGGACAGAGATAAACCCAATGCTTTCACAATCAAAGCCATATTTTTAAAATTTGGAGTTTGATATTTGCAAGTTAAAATATCTGTCATGGTGCTTTGATAAAGGTTGGTTTCTTGTGCAAGTTTATATTGTGTCATATTTTTTTCTTTCAAAATTTGCTTGACTCTTAAAGCAAATGCTTTGTTTAATTTCATTTCATTCACCTTTTAATCTATGTGCTTTAACTATAAAACCCAAAGTTAGGCTTTGGGTTTTGTTGTTTTTGCTGCGGATTTCTTTGTCGTTGTTCCACTTTTTGTTGCCGTCTTTTTTGGAGTGCCGCCACTGTTTGTTGTTGTCTTTTTTGAAGTGCCGCCACTGTTTGTTGCTTTGCGTGTTGTTGTTTTTGCGCTGGTTGTTGTTTTTGTGGTTGTTGTTTTTGTGGTTGTTTTTTTAGAGACAACTTCTTCTTTTGCTGTTTCTTCATTTTGTTGCGGAGGCGTTTGTTCTGTCTTTGGCTCTTCTGGCAAGTCGTCAATGCTTTCAGTTTCTTTTGATTTGAATAGGTTTAAAAATTTTTGCACAAAGGAAGGTTTTTCCTCAGCTGTTTTTTCAACGCCGCCCGCAGGTTTTGGCTTCACTTTAAGCAGCCAGCCTTTGAAGTAATATACAGCAACCAAAACTGCGATTGAACACAACAGAAGGGTGACGAGGGTTGTCATAACAGGGAAGGAGAAGGTTGAAACCAAGAAAAATCTTCCAAGCCCCGACAACGCCGAAACGATAAGTGTCCCGGAAATGAGTATGCACAAAGCCCTCAGCCAATTTGCAGGCCAACAAATCCAAATGAGGTTTATATAGCCAATAAAGGTTAGAAGCATTGTTGAAAGGGAAGTAAATTCTTCTGGGGTGAGGCTGTTTGTGTGGTCATTCAAAATCACAATGATAAGCATGTTGAAATACATCAAAAGGGCGCACGGAATGGATTTTTTAAGCACTTGCGGGATGAAATTCCCTTTGATTAGTTCGCTGTTCGGCTGGAAGGTTAATATGAAAGAAGGAATGCCAATAACAAACATTTCAAGCAGCAGCAGTTGTCTTGGAGCAAACGGATATTCTGTCCTTAGCACCAGCGCTGTGGCACACATTATGATTGTGAAAAGCGTTTTCATAATGTATAGCACTGACGAATTTTGCACATTGTTAACAATTTGTCTGCCCTCTTTAACAATTGCTGGCAAAGCTGAAAAGTTGCTTTCCATAAGCACAAGATGAGATATGTTTCTGGCAACTTCGCTTCCGTCTGCCATGGCAATTGAGCAGTTTGCTTCTTTCAAAGCAAGCGTGTCATTGACGCCATCACCTGTCATTGCAACCACATTTCCGTGAATTTTTAAGGTTTTGATTATTGTGTGTTTTTGTTCAGGGGTAACACGCCCAAAAACGGTGAACTTATCCGCAATTTGTGCAACTTCTTGAAGGCTCATGTTTTCAAGCGAGATGAATTTGTCGCTGTCCTCAACGCCAACGCGCTTTGCAATTTTTGAAACGGTGAGGGCATCATCCCCAGAAATGATTTTAATCTTAACATCATTTTGTTTAAACCAAGCGATTGTTTCAACCGCATCTTTTCTTATGTGGTCCTCCAAAACAAAGAAAGCAATAAGTTTTCCGCGCTTTCCTGCCATTTTTTCTGTGTATGGATTGGAATCTTCAACGAAAGCAAGAACGCGATAGCCTTTTTCCATGTAGGAGTTCATTAAGTTTTTTTGATGAGCAGTCACATTCACTTTAATGAAACCAAGCGCGCCAATATAATATGTTTTGCCGTTTGTTAGGGTGGTTGCGCTGTATTTTCGTGACGAAGAAAACTCAACAATGTCTTTCACAAGATTGTTGTCCGTTTTGCCAAAATAGCCCATAAGCGCCACGCTTGTTGCATTGGTGGTTTTCTGCTTGGCAAGTATGGTTTTCATGATGTCTGCAATTTGTTCCATCTTTGTGTCATTTTGTGGAAGAACTTCAATAACATTCATTGTTCCATCGGTGATTGTTCCGGTTTTGTCTAGGCACAAAACGTTTGAACGAGCAAGCATTTCAATTGAATACAAGTTTTTTACAAGAGTTTTCTTTTTTGCAAGTTTAATAACGCCAACAGAAAGCCCAACCGTAATCAAAAGATACATTCCCGCAGGAATCATGCCGGTGACGGCACCGCTTGTTTTGATAATGGAGTTGTTAACTCTTGCAACGGCATCTGTAAGGGTGGCAGCACGCAAAAAGTATTGGTTGCAAAAAGTCAAAACACCAAGTGGAATAAGCACAAGCAAAATGGCTTTGATAAGGCTGTTCAAATCTTTGAAAAGGTTGGAAGATTGAGGTTTAAAGTCCTTTGTTCTTTCTGCCACAGTTTGAATGTAGTTTCCTTTTCCCACGCGGTCAATTCTTGCATAGCAAAGGCCGCTGACCAAAAAACTTCCGGCAAGCAAAGTGTCTCCCTCATGCTTTTTGATGGCGTTGCTCTCGCCGGTTAAAAGGCTTTCATTTGCTTCAACATTTCCCTCAACAATAACGCAGTCCGCAGGGATTTGGTTGCCGTTTTCTAAAATTATTATGTCATCCAAGAGTAAGTTTTCGCTGTTAACTTCATATTGAATGCCCGTGCGAATAACTTTGTTTTTAGGCGCAGATACAAGCGACAACTTTTCAACCATAATTTTTGCTTTAATTTCTTGGAAAATGGAAATTGCTGTGTTTGCCACAACCACAACCATGAAAAGCATGTCTCCCCACGCATTTGCAACAATAAGCATGGTGGCAATCAAAAGCCAAATGAGGTTGAACACCGTGAACACGTTCTTGGCAACGATTGAAAGATAGGAATTTGATGTTCTTATTTTTGTGTCGTTTGTGAGTTTGTGCTCAATTCGTTCGGCGATTTGCTCCTCAGAAAGACCATGTTCCCTATCTGTTTGATAACGAACAATTGGCTGCTCTTGAATTATAAGAGGAGTTTTTCGTCTCTTAGGTTTTAACTTTTTCATCTATATTTCCTTATGTTGTATTTTAGCCTAGTTTGCTTCATTTGTCAAATAAATTTGACTTTTTAATTTTGTTATTGTATTATTGGTTAAAATTAAAAATTATTTTCACGGGGTGGATATGTTTATTGAAATTTCGCCAAATTTGAAAAAACTTTCAAAGTTTTTCCCAGAAAATCTTTATGTTGTTGGGGGCTATGTTAGAAGTTGCTTGATGCATTTAAAAAATGAAGATGTTGACATAACCAGCCCTGTGAACGCAGAAGAAGTTGTTAAAAGATTGAAGGGAAGCGAGTTTTCGGTTAAGATAAAAAACCTCAAACTTGGCTCCTTGCTTATAACAAAAGGCGAGGAAAATTTCCAGTACACTGCATTTAGAAAGGAAATTTATGGAAACGATGGCTCGCACACGCCAATAAAGGTTGAGGGCACAACCAAACTTGAAGAGGATGCGGTTAGGCGAGATTTGACAATAAATTCAATTTATTACAACATAAACAAAGATGAGTGCGTGGATTTGTATCATGGCGTTGTGGACACAAAGCAAAAGTTGATTAGAACAAACATCAATCCTGACGACATCTTAAAAAATGATGGCGAAAGAATTTTGAGAATTGTGAGGCTGGCGGGCGAACTTAATTTCAACATTGAGAAAAACACGTTTTTGTCAGTTAAAAAATTTGTGACAAATGTGAATGACCTTCAAGGAAACAGAAAATTTGGCGAACTTGAAAAAATTTTGTTCTGCGACAAGAGATATGGAATTGGAAGCCTTAAAAAAGCGCTGGGGCTTATGAACAGACTTGGAGTTTGGCAAAATTTTGGGCTAAAATGTGCAAACGTGAGATATAAAATGGTGTTCAAAACGCAAGACAGATTGCTTGGGCTTTTGATTGACATTGTGGACACAGAAAGAGTGGATTGTTTGGAGGCATTTTTAGAAAAATTTTTATCTTCTCAATGTGCTTTGCCTGAGGCGGAAGTGAGGAAAATTATCACATTCATTTCCGGCTATTATGATGCTCTTCAAGGGCTTGGAAACAAAGAATACTTTTTCAAATATTTTGAAAATTGGGCAGATATTTATGCTTTGCTTGGCTGCAAAAGCAAACACTTGCAGGCAAGATATAATTTTTTCTATCAATACATTTTAGAGCATGGGCTTGCCATCAAAGTTTCTGATTTGGAAATAAATGAAGAGGACATTGCAAAAAATTTCAATAACATTGACAAAAAAAGTTACAATCGAATTTTAAAAAATTTGTTGAGCAAAGTTTTTGATGGAAAAGTTAAGAATGAAAAAGAAGCGCTTTTGAAAGAAATTAAAAAGAACCTTATAAACTATTAAAATTGTTGCTACCATTTTTTGAATTATAATTGTTTTGTTGAACATAATAATTTTATGAAAAAAATAAAAGAAAAGCAAAAAATGTCAAAAAATGACGAAAAAATTGCAAAAAAACAGCAAAAAAGTGATAAAAACGCTAAAAAAAATAAAAAAGGCAAGGGTTTTCTTTGGTTTTTGGGTGTGTCCGCAATGTCGGTGACACTGCTTATTGGCTGCCAACTTTTTTTTGAAAACAACATGCATGGCAATTTTAGATTTTATGAAAACACAAAAATAAATGGGCTTGACGTGGGCGGAATGACGGCAAGCGAAGCAGAAAATTTGGTTTTAACAAACATGCTTGAAAACAAAAAAGATATTGAAATTGAACTTAAATCAAAGGATAAATCTTGGGTTGTTAAGGGCAACGATTTTGAGGTTTCAAACAAAATTCAACCCGTGATTGCACAAATTTCAAAATATGGCAGAGGCGGAAATTTTTTCCAAAACAAAATCAATGAAAAAAAGTTTAAGGAGCATGGCAAAGATTTTCAAATTTCATATGTGAATGTGCTTGGAAATATGGAAGAGAAAATTGAGGAAATTGTTTCAAATGTGGAGCAGGATAGTCGCGAGGCAAGTTTGATTTTTAAGCCAAATGAAGAGGAGATTTTTCAGGTTGATGCTGGGCAAAAAACTGTGCTTGTGAACAGAGATAAACTTTATCAAGAAATTGATGAGGCGCTTAAAAACAACAAAAAAGTTAGCATTGAAATTCCAATTATTGAAATTGGAGAGGATTTTGACCTTGAAACTCTTAAAGAAAGCGTGGTTTTGAGAAGCACTTTTAAAACTTCTTATGCCACAAGCAAACAAGACAGAAAAAATAATGTTAAAAAAGCGCTGGAAAGTTTTAATGGCATGATTGTGGAACCGGGGCAGACGGTTTCGTTTAATGAAACAACCGGACCAAGAACGGAGGAAAATGGCTATCACAATGCGCACATAATTGTTGGTGGGGTTTATGTTGACGGCGTGGGAGGAGGTGTATGTCAAGCATCAACAACTCTTTACAACGCCCTTTTGCTGTCTGATTTGGAAATTTTGAGTGTGAATCACCATTCCCTTCCGGCATCATATGTTCCACTTTCCTTTGATGCAATGGTTTCGGGCAGTTATTCCGACCTTGTGTTTAGAAACAACTTAGACAAGCCAATTTACATCAAAACCTTTACTGATGACAAAGAGGTTGGTGTTGAAATTTATGGCCCTAAATTTGAGGACGGAATAACCATTAGGCGCTGCGCCGAACTTGTTAAAGTTTTGCCACACAATGGCGACAAAATTGTTGCGGACAACAAAGGCGAGTTTTCAAACAGAGTGTTGTATAAAGGCGAATATTACAGAGTTAAGTATCCGCGCGAAGGCTATGAAAGCAAGGGTTATTTGCAATATTATAAAAACGGGGAACTTGTGAAAGAAAAAGAGATAAGGCACGATTTCTATCAGCCTCAAGACGGAATTGTTATGGAAGGAGTTGAAGTGCCAGCCGCAAGCATGACAATTCCTGCAAGTGAGGTTAAAATCATAAAACCTCAAAAAGTTAGCGAGCAAACGCTGGAAAATGTTAAAACAAAACTTGAAAAAACAAATCCAAGCGAATACAACCCTTAATTCATAATTAAAAAGTTGCGTTTTGAATATAATAAAAAAATGAAAGAAAAGGAAATGACGCTAAAAAGAAAAATCTTGCGAACAACTTTGGTGCTTGCAAGTTTTTGCATAATTGGCGTTCTTTCTTATTTTATTCTTGTTTGGACAGGCGCTTGGACAAAAATAAATTCGGTTGAAAAATTGAGGACTTTGATTTTAAGGCTGGGCTTTTGGGGAAGATTTATGTTTGTGTTTTTGCAATTTTTGCAAGTGACTTTTGTTCCAATTCCTTCAACCATTTCCACACTTGCGGGAGTTTTGATTTATGGCCCACTTCAAGCCTCACTTTTAAGCTTGGCTGGGGTGATGCTTGGAAGCGTTTTTGCATTTTGGCTTGGAAGGCAATTTGGAAGAAAAATTGTGATTTTTATGGTTGGAAAAGAATCCTGTGAAAAGTGGACCAATTTTTTGTCGAAGTGCAAATATTCTTTTGTGATTATGATGCTGCTGCCAATTTTTCCTGACGATATTCTTTGTTTGGTGGCGGGGCTAACTGAAATGAGTTGGACATTTTTTGTGGTGACAAATCTTGTTTCACGAACGCTTGCAATTTTCACAACTTGTTTTCTTGGCAGTGGAAGCATAATTCCATATCACGGCTGGGGGTTGATAGTTTGGGCAATTATTGCAGTGGCAACAGGAGTGGCACTTTATCTTTCGGTGAAATATCAAAAAGAGATTGAAGATTTTTTGCAACGGAAATTTTCAAAAAAACAAAAAATAATTAAAAAATAGCAAAAAAATCAAAAAAATAATGAAAAAATGCAAAAAATAGCGTAAAAATTGCAAAAAAATCAATTTTTGGTCTATTTTTTATTATTTTTACATATTTTTTTATATGAGTTTAAAGAAGGTTGTTTTTCCTTATTATCAAGTTAAAAAAGGCGAGAACTTAAAAATTGTATCTCAAAAATTTGGCATTGACAGCACAAAAATTTTGTTGGACAATCAAATGTCGCCAAAACAAATCAAAGAGGGAGTGTTTATTTTGTTAAAGAAATAAACTCACAAAATGACAAAAATTGGCATAATATTTGGACAAGTTTTATAGATTATTTTTATGAAATCAATCTTTAAAAATGTTGTTATCATCACCATGTTTTCACTGCTCACGCGCATGCTTGGCTTTTTCTTTCACATCTATCTTTCAAGAGCAATCGGGGCGGAAGCGCTTGGGCTGTATCAAGTTGCAATGTCAATTTTTATGGTGCTTTTAACAATTGTCTCTTCTGGCATAA
>CANRFP010000003.1 GCA_947629895.1 uncultured Clostridia bacterium
GGCGGCGGCAAACAGTTTAAGGATATTGAAAACTCACTTAACAAAATAAATTACAATTATAAGGAAAAGGAAAACAAGTTGCGCCAGACAAACTTGGAGGCTCAAAAATTTATTCCAAAACAATTTTTTAAATTTTTGGGGAAGAACAGCATTTCAGAATTGGAACTTGGAAATCAGGTTAAGAAAAATGCAACAACTTTGTTTTGTGACCTAAAAAGCGCCACAAACATTTCTCGAAGTTTGAGTTTGGAAGAAAATTTTAACTATATAAATTCCTATTTGAAGGTTGTTGCACCGCTTATTAGGCGTTATGACGGGTTCATTGACAAATACTTGGGTGACGGAGTGCTTTCAGTTTTTTCTAAGCCACAAGATGCCATTGAGTGTGCCCATGCAATACTGAGGGCGATTGACGTTAAGAACAAGAGCCAAAAAGAACTGCCCGCCATTGATGCTAGGCTTTCAATCAACACGGGAGAAATCATTTTTGGAATTGTGGGTGATGAAGAAAGAAAGAGCCCAACGATTATTTCCGATGTTGTCAATCTTGCAAGCAAAATGGAAGAAATAAACCTCTACATTGGCACAAAACTTTTAATTTCCAAAGCATCCTTAAACGAACTGCCACAAAACTATGATTTTGATTATCGTTACACGGGCGCGCTTTCTCTGGAAGGTGGAACTCAAATTCCGCTTTTTGAAAGTTTGAATTATTATTCCAAAACCAAAAGAGAAAAATTGAAAAAACTTAAAAACAAATTTGAGGCTGGGGTGAGGGCTTACAACGAGAAAAATTACAAGGAAGCGAAAGAAATTTTTTCCTATGTTCTGCATTATGTGGCAGATGACAAGCCGTCTTTTGTTTATTTCAACAAGGCCACAGAAAAATTGAAAGAGGCGGCTTAAAGCCTTTTGATGCAAAAACAATTGGTTTTTCTTGACAAAATATGTTTTTTTTCTTAAAATAAGGCTATGAAATTTCGAGAAAAACTTCAAATGGCGCGCAATATTAAGGTTTGCCCTCGTTGCGGAAATAAGTGCTTGAAAAGCCAAGAAAGGTGCAATGAATGTGACCTTGTTTTTTCGCGCTTGGAATTTGCTTCCAACAAAACCGCAAAAAGGCAACTGATTCGTGGTAACCGCGATTTTGTGATTTACACAAAAGAACTGCCAAGCGATGTGAAAAGATGGAAGCTTATTTTGTATGTCTTGCTTTTGGGCTTGGTTGGCGGGCACTATTTTTATGTTGGCAAATATGGCAAAGGAATTTTGATGTGTTTTGGATTAATTTATTGGATTTCTGCAACAATTTTAAATCCAATTTTGGCAAATTATATGGAGGCAAACTATTTGTATATTCCAATTTCAATATATGGAGTTGCTTGGATTGTCAGTTTGATTTTTGTTTTAAGTAAAAAATTTAAAGTGCCAATTTTGATTGATGAAAGAAAGATGCAAGGTGAAAATCTGGCAAAGAAAGAGGATTTTGACCGCACAAAGCAACAAATCATAGCTGAAAGAAAAGAACTTGAAGCGCAGAAAACAAAGGGAAAAGTGAAGGATTTGGGTGCTGAGGCAAATGTTGCAACCAAAAAAGCGCATAAAGGGCCGGCAAAAGGAGCATCAAAAAACAAGAAAAAGAAGAAGGGAAAAAGATGAGAGTTGTAGTTGGGATTTCTGGCGGAGTTGACAGCAGTGTGGCGGCATACCTCTTAAAAAAGCAAGGACATGAAGTGATTGGGCTTTTTATGATAAATTGGGAGGAAGACGGAGTTTGCACCGCAGAAGATGATTTTGAGGATGTTAAGCGTGTTTGCACGAAGTTGGATATTCCTTATTTTTCAGTGAACTACGCAAAGGAATATTATGACAGAGTGTTTAAGTATTTTTTGGCAGAATATAAAGCTGGAAGAACGCCAAATCCGGATGTTTTGTGCAACAGAGAAATAAAATTTGGCCCTTTTTTGGAGCAGGCAAAAAAACTTGGCGCAGACATGATTGCAACGGGGCACTATGCAAAAACTTATCAAAAAGATGGGAAAACATATCTTGCAAAGGCGAAAGATTTAAGCAAAGACCAATCATATTTTTTGAATCAACTTTCGCAGGCACAACTTTCTTCTTGCCTCTTCCCTTTGGCGGATATTGAGAAAAAAGAAGTGCGAAAAATTGCTGCAGAACTTGGGCTTTCCACAGCAGAAAAGAAGGACAGCACGGGGATTTGTTTTATTGGTGAAAGAAATTTCAGGCAGTTTTTAAAGAAATATTTGCCCGCGCAAGAAGGTGACATCTGCACGCTTGATGGAAAAGTTGTGGGCAGGCACGAGGGGCTTATGTATTACACCATTGGGCAGAGGCGAGGTTTGAACATCGGTGGCAAACAAGATGGCAATGGGCAAAGGTGGTTTGTTTTGAAAAAAGATTTGAAAAACAACATCTTGTATGTCAGCCAGGGTGAGTGCGATGAGCTGTTCACTGACGGGCTTGAGGCGGACACATTTAATTGGATTCCAACTCTTCCAAAAGAAAAAGAATTTGATTGTTTTGCCAAATTTAGATACCGTCAACCAGACCAAAAAGTTCATGTGACTGTGACGGGAAAAGACACAATAAAAGTTGATTTTTATGAAAAGCAAAGAGCAATCACTGAGGGGCAATTTGTTGTGCTTTATCAAGAAGACGGCACATGTTTGGGCGGTGGAATAATTGCAAAAGCGTGGCGAAAATGATGCTGAGGTGCGTTTGATAAGTTGAAACTTTGAGATTCTTCGCTTCGCTCAGAATGACAAAAAGTGGAAGTGTGAGTTGAGATTCTTCGCTTCGCTCAGAATGACAGTCTGTTCATTCAGAACGACAAAAAAGTTGAAAAGTAATGAGATTCTTCGCTTCGCTCAGAATGACATGAAAAAAATTGGATGATATTAAACAACAAAATATGGTGTATTACGCATTGCATAATACACCATATATATTATTTTATTTGGGATAAGATTGCTTTTTGTTCTTTTGTCACTCTGTAACTTTCAAGGGCTTTTGAGATGGCTCTTCTTTTTATAAACTCATCTTTTGTTTTTTCAATTTGCTTCTCTGCAAGTGGAAAATTTATTGTGCAAAGTTCGGCATAAAACCACGCTGTTGCCATTTTAACATAATAATCTTGGCAGGTGATTTTTTGCAAGTTTTTTAAAATTTCTTCAATCTTATTTGTTTTGATAAAGAATTTCATCAGCCCCAAAATTCCAGCGCGAACATAAAACTCTCTGTTGTCTTTTAAAAGATTTGAAAACTTTTTGTAGGCGGCGGGTGTGTTTAACATTTTTAGGCTTGGAACTATGCAGTCACAAGTGCACCAGTTATCTAAGAAGGGCAAAACGTTGTCAAGATATTCCATTTGCTCTTGCTCGTTTTTAATTTCGCCGGCGGCAAAGCCATACAGCAAAATTTCTTCGTGACAACAAGTGGGCGAAAGTTCAATGTATTCTGGCTCAATTTCTTTTGCATATTTTCTTAAAATTGGAAGCCGAACACCAACAATTTCATGCTGTGATTTTATGAACTTTCTATTAAAATTTGCATAACCCAAATCGGCATTTTCTTTCAAAAATTTTTGTATGTTTTGCACATTCAATCTCCGCTATTCTCGGCGCAAACTTTCAACAGGGTCAAGTTTGGATGCCTTATTTGCTGGATACAAGCCGGACAGCATGCTGATGAAGATTGCAACGCCCATGCCAACTGCGAAATACCACCATCTATATGTGAGAGGGGCAAGCCCAATTGTGCTTCTTAAAACAAGCACAACCACAAGGGTTAGGATTAAGTTGAAGATTATTCCAAAAATTCCACTCAGCACTCCCACAAGGAAACTTTCCGATGTGAAAATTCGCCTTATATCTTTTCTTCTTGCACCGATTGATTTCAAAACGCCAATTTCTTTTGTTCTTTCAGTTACACTCATATAAAGCACAACCAAAATCATCATAGCTGAAACAAGGAGGGAAATAAGAGAGATGACAATCAAACTTGTGCCGATGACGCTTGTCATACTTCTGAACATTCCAGCAAGCTGCTCTTCAATTGAGCCTGTGAATTGGCCTTTATAATATTTGTTGAGATATTCGTTTATTGCTGCAACAATTTTTTCGTTGCCGGTTTGAACATAAAGGGCATTTGCTCCAAAATAATCTCCAGCACCTTTTTCTTCGAAAAGTTGATAAAGAAAATCATAATCAATATACATAACATTAAAGCCAGCCATAACTGAGGTGTCCATAATTCCGGTGATTTTGATGTCTTCTCGTCCAGTTTCGCTGCTTTTGCTTACAAAGTCGCTGAATGTCAATGGGATTTCTTGTGGGTTTTCGACCGTTGGTGGAATTTTGAGGTAAATTTTCACTTTGCTACCAATAACATTCGTTTTTGTTTCGACTTTTTCAAACATCCTCTTTACGCCAGCGGTGAACATTACTCCACCTTTTGAGGTTGACATTTCACCTTCACTTACATTGTTTTTTGAATAAAATGGTGGAATTGTGTATAAGTAAATTATTCCGTCATAAGCACCACCGCTTTCGGTGATTTTTTTGAGGTCAGGTTCTTCGATTTTGGTGTTGTCTTTTGTCCAAGTGTTTTCTGGGTCGAACAAAACTTTTCCGTCAAAAATTGCTGCCATAACTTGAAGTCCGCGCGTTAGGGTTGCTTGGTTTTTGTCGATTTTTCCGTCAACTTGCTTGCCGTCTGTTACTGTAAAGTTGAAACCTTTTTCTTTTAAATAGGCGTTCAGTCCCATAAGTTCGGTTTCGCCGTCTTGGACATCGCCTACATTTCCGTTCATAAGCACTTCAATTTCTCTGTCGGTGAATGGTTTGAATTGCATCATGTCAGTTATGTTTTGAGCGCTCTTTTTGATTGTGACAATGGTTGGGTCGGAGTAAGATTTCATGGTGTCATCGATAAAGTCGGTTATGCCGCTTGAAAAGCACATCATCAAAATCAAACTGCCGATGCCGATTGCAACGCCAAGTGCCATCAAAATGTTTTTTGTTTTGCTTGCCCACATATTGTGGAAGGACAGGCGGATTGCTTGCCACAAAGAAAGGTTTTGCTTATCTTTGAAATTTCTGAAATTCCTCTTTGTTTTTTTCTCTTCTGCCTTCTCTGCGGTTTTTTGAGCAAATTTTTGGTCGATGCTAACTTCTTCCTCAGGTGCTTTTTGTTCCTCTTTAACTTCCTCTTTTGGAGCATTTTTAACATAGTTTTCGTTTTTGCGGTCGCCTATGATTTTTCCGTCTGAAATTTCAACAACTCTTGAGGAAACGGAAGCAACTTTTTCGCTGTGCGTAACCATTATAACAAGTTTTCCGCTGTCGGCAATCTCTTTCAAGATTTCCAAAATCTGCATAGATGTTCCACTGTCAAGTGCCCCGGTTGGTTCATCCGCAATTATGATTTCTGGGTCATTTATCAGCGCTCTGGCAATGGCAACACGCTGTTTTTGTCCGCCAGAAAGTTGAGTTGGCTTTTTCTTTAATTGGTCGGCAAGCCCAACTCTTTTTAAAATGGTTGTTGCTCGTTCAACTTTTTCTTTTTCGCTTACATTTGAAAGGGTGAGGGCAAGGGTGACATTGTCCAATATTGAAAGGTGAGAGATAAGGTTGAAAGATTGAAAAACGAAACCAACATGGTTTTTACGATATTTGTCAAGTTCCTTGTCGGTTAGTTTTGACAAATTTTGCCCGCCAGCAATTATGCCGCCAGAAAAATCACTGTCAAGCCCGCCAATCAAGTTCATAAGCGTGGATTTTCCGCTGCCGCTTTCGCCGACTATGGACACAAGTTCGCCTTTGTCAAATTCCACATTTACATCATAAAGTGCTTGGAAATTTTCTTTGTTTGAAAGTTTATAGAATTTGTTTACATGTATAAGTTTAAGTTCCATTTTCCCTCCTATTGCTCTCCCTTTGAATTTTCAATAAGTTTATCCAAAACTTTTGCAAAAGTTTGTTTTTCCTCATCAGTTACGCCTTCAAACATTTTTTCAAGCAAATTTCCTTTGCATTTGACGGCATTTTTTGCATATTCAACGCCTTTTTCGGTTAGAACTATGCTTTTGCCAACCTTAACCAGCCCGCGCAACTGCATTTTTAAAAGCGTTCGGCTGGTGTGAGCCTTGTTGCAGTGGGCAAGTGATGACAACTCTTGCTGAGATTTGATTTCATTATTCAATAAAATTTCCGCAAACACAGCAAATGACGAGCACAATTCACTGTTTTCACTCATATTTTTTTCATATATTTTTTTTATGAGAAGAATGCGGTTTATGTCAAGAAATTCCTTTTGCATTTTTCCTCCAAGTGTCTTTGTTGACTACTCAACTGAGAGTATAACATATTTGAACAAAATAGTCAATAATTTGAGCAATAAATAAATTATAAAAAAATTTGAAATTTTGTTTTCTTTGTGCTATAATAAGAAAACTTTTGAGGGAATTATGAAAGAAATCTTTGCGGCAAGTTTATATGATGCAGTTTTGGACACGTTGAAAGTGCTTCCAATCCTTTTTCTTGCGTATCTTTTGGTTTCTTTCATTTCTCATGACCACAAACACAAGTTCAGCCACTTTTTGTCAAAGAAAAATAAAGCAAGCGTGTTTTATGCGTCTTGCCTAGGGTGCGTGCCACAATGCGGGTTCTCATCTGTGATTGCCGATTTATATTCAGAAAGAAAAGTGACGATTGGAACGCTTATTGCGGTGTTTATTGCCACTTCTGATGAGGCCTTGCCAATCATGATTTCAAACACAAACAAAATTGTTGACCTCTTGATTTTGATTGGCGTGAAAGTGGCTTTGGCAATAATTTGGGGCTATGCGATTGATTTTGCCATGCTGCTTTTCAAAAAGCGTTCAAACAAAAAAGTGGAAGTGACTTATTCCTCAGACGAGTCCGAGCATCATTTTCACGAATGCGGGCATATTCACACCGACCATTGCAGGCACGAACATGAGGACTGTTGCGTGGACAATGTGTTTATTGATGCAATCGCGCACACATTTTCCATTGCAATTTACATTTTTGTGGCAACTTTCATTTTGAATATGATTGTGTCTTGCATAGATATTTCCGCACTGCAAAACTTTTTAAACACAAATATTTATTTGCAAATTGTGCTTGCAAGTTTGATTGGGCTTATTCCAAATTGTGCTTCGTCTGTGCTTTTGGTGGAACTGTATATGGGGGTTGCTGTTTCGGGGCAAGTTGTTCAAATTTTAAGTTTTCCAGCGCTTGTTGCAGGGCTAACTGCGGGGGCGGGTGTTGGGCTTATCATTTTGTTTGCAAGAAATAGAAAGCACCTTTTAGAAAATTTGGGCGTGCTTTTGCTTCAGTTTTTAATTGGATTGATTTCGGGCTTTGTGGTTTTTGGCTTCACATTGCTGTTTTAAAGTTGCAAAAAAAAGAATGCCGCAAAATAATTGCAACAAAAAAGATTGTCAAAAAAGTGGCAAAATCCAAAATCTTCAATTTTAGAGTGGCAAGTTTTTAGCCGTTAAGGCCGTTTGCTTGGCGCTCCATATTTTCAACGACGATGTCTTGAATGTCTCCAAGGCTGTCGCAATATTCTAAAACTTTCCAAGGTGTGTTTGTGTGGAAATGCAGGCGCAACATTTCGTCATCTCCAACAACAAGCAAGCAGTCACCTTCAATGTTTTTTGTGATGTAATCTCTCACTTTTTCGTCTGAAAGATTTTTCCCTTCCACAAGAAGTTGTGTGTCAAATTTGTATTCAATCATGTTTTTCTCCTTAGTTTTGATTTGCTTGATTGTAAAAATCAAACGCTTTCATTATTTCTTCCAAATCGTCAGTTGGGTTTAGGGCTTCTTCAAAACTGAAACCGCTTTCACTGACAGGATAGTCTTTTAATGTTTTGTTTGTTGGAATGCGAACCTCTTTTGGAGTTTGAGGCGTTTTTTTATAGTCTTGCATTTTTGTTAGAAGTAAACGCATGCTGTCGTTATCAGAATAAATTGGGCGGGTGATGTTTGACATTTTATCATAGTTTTCTTTGAAACTTTGAACAATTCTTGTGAACTCTGTCATGATGTCCTCAAAGTTTTGGTCGCGCCTTAGTTGTGGAAAACGAGTGTTGAGTTCCCTCAGCAAAATTTCAACTTTGTCCATGATAAGTTTGTTGAAATTTTTTGAGCCCTCTTCTTGAAACTTTTTTGCTTTTTCAATCACGTTTAGAGCGTTCAAAATATTTTTCTCTTTGTTCTCAATTTCAACCCTTTCATTCTTAACATCCAAAAGCCTTTTTTCGCTGTCCAGAACTTTCAGTTTTTCTTCCATCAGTTTTGCTTCATAGGAAGTTTTCATCCTTTGAATAAAACTGTCAACTTCAACTTTGTTATATCCGTTTGGCTCTTCTGAAAACATATTCATCTCCGTTTAAAGTGTAGGAACATTTCCAATATTAATAATACCAAAAAAGGAACAACAAAAGCAATAAAAATTGGGGTAGAAATAAAATTTTTTGTTAGAAGAAGGCTGTAAAGGCTGACGAAAAATATCGAAAAAGCAAGAATGAGGTGCAAGGCTTGTTTGCAAAAGATGTAAGTGACAACCGAGGCAAGAATAAAAGCAAGGCAGATAAAAAAGCCGGCATAGGAAATTGTGTTTGTGTATATGAAAATAAATCCAACTGTGCCAATGCCCGTTAGGAGGCTGCCAAAATATAGGCTGCTGTCAAGGCCAAACAAAAAGCCTTTTATAAGTTCAAACACTCCCAAGAAAAGACAAAATCCAAAGAACCACAAAAGTGGATTTTTAAGGACAAAAATACAAACAAAAATAAAAGCAAAAAACGCCCACGAAAACAGGAGGGCGCTTGACCGCAAAATAAGACTTTTTTTAACCCCCAAAACTCTTCCATTCATATTTTGATTATTAACAAAAAAATGGGGTTTTATGCCAAAAAGTATGTTTTTTAACGTATTTTTTCATTTTTTTTGCGAATTTATAAGTCTTTTTTGATGATTTTTATAATTTTATCTGTTACATCTTCTTTTTGGTGCTGTTTCCACCAGCAGTAAGCCAAATAGGCAACGCCACAAATTATGAACACAATTGAAAGCACTTGTGACACTCTTAGCGCACCCAAATATAGGCTGTCAGTTCGCAGGCCCTCAATCCATGCTCTGCCAATGCCATAGAAAATTAGATAGAAGGCAAACAGTATGCCATTGTTTTTGAAGTCTGCTCTGTAAAGCATGGCGATGAGAATCCAAAACGAGACAAAGTTCCAAAGGCTTTCATAAAAGAAGGTTGCCAAATGCCAACTGCTTGTTGCATCAATATAAACCGCGAATGGAAACCACTGCATGCTTGGGTTTGTGACTTCATAGCCATAGGCCTCTTGATTGAAGAAGTTTCCCCAGCGGCCAAGTGATTGCGAAATTATGAGAGCAGGGGCAATAACATCGGCAAGAGCGAGAAGATTTTTTTTGTGAATTAGGCAATACAAAATCACGCCAAGTGCACCGCCAATAAGCCCGCCATAAAATCCAAGCCCGCCTTCCCAAATTTTGAATATGTCCACAAAGTTTTTGTAATTTTCAAGTTTAAACAAAACATAATAAATTCGCGCGCCAATTATCGCCAGCGGAATAACATAGCAGGCAAGGGTGAGAATGTCCTCTTTTTTTAAGCCTCTTTTTTTGGCGAACACCATTGCAAGCACAACGCCCAATAAATAAGAAAGGGCACTTGTTATGCCGTAAAAATAGATTTTGTGTCCAAAAAGCATAAAACCATTTGGAATTGAGAGCAAACTGTCAGTCATACACACCTCAATATTATATGCCTAGTATAAACATTTTTAACCAAGAAGTCAACAAAGTCAGCAAGAAAGCCAAATAAAAAAGACGCTTAAAGCGGCGTCTTTTACAAATCAATTTTTTGAGAAACTTTGTAGATTGTTGATATGTATGTTTGGTCAAACATATCGCTGTCATCAAGAGTTGTGAACAGAGTTGTGTGTTTGTGCATTTTGCCAGCTTTTGCCAAGCAAACAATTTTTTTGATAAGTTCAACAGCCATTTCTGTGTGCCCCATCAAAGCCTTTGTGTTGTTTTTAAAAGCAAAATCTATTCCGTTTGCCAAAGTTGTGACATCTTGCACAAAAATTGCAACATTTTTGCCTTGTTGTTGAAGGCGGGTGACATGGTCTATGAATGTTTTAACAACTTCATAAGTTTCAAAAGGTTTGTTGTCATATTTAATCAAAAATGCATTGTTGAAGCCAAGTGATTGAAGGTCAATAAAATCTTCATACATAACATTTGGAATGCAAGCGAGGGTGATTATGCCTTCTTTTTTCATTTTTGACAGCAAATTTTCAATTTTTTCAATGTTTTTTGTGAATTTTTCTTGTTTTAGGATATATCTTCCGCCAAGCACTATGTTATATCCGGCAAGTTTTGTTGTTGGAACGTCAAGGGCATATTCATTGTTTGTTTCAACATATTTTTCTGCATCTTGATAGTTGATTTTTTTAATTTCGTCAAGCACATATTCTTTTTCGGAATTCATCAGCACTGCAATTCCACTCACATAGTCATTTGGAACAATTCGAGCATCCAATTCTTTTTGAATTAAAATGTGTTTGCCATTGTCTTGACTCACCAAATACAAACTGCTGTCAGAATTTTCTCTTACAATTCCGCGAACTTCCATTGGCTGCAAATGCTTTTCAACAATCGATTTTTCAGCTTGTTTAAACGCAACCGCTTTTGGTTTTGTGGACGTTGCGCCTTGTTGATTTGTTTTTAATGTGTAGTCCCTGCCTGTTATTTGTGAAAGTTCTGCCAAAATACCTTCAATATTGCTGAGTTCTTTGTAAGGGCGGCCTTGCCTCATTGGAATTGGCTTCAACTCTTCGCCGGAAATTATTTTGTCCATAACAATTGTTATGTGGTCATTTCTCTTTAATGTGGTTGGTGAAGCATCGCCAAAAACTCTTGCCAAAGCACGCAGTTCATAAATTCCTAAACTTTCAACCAAAGATAAGCATGCTTGTTCGGTTTTTGTGAGGTTCTTGTATTCATAGTTTGGTTTCGTCATAAAATTCTCCTTAGTAAACTTAATCGAAATTAGTATAACATAAACAATCGTTAAATATCAACCAAGTTTACAAAATTTTTAAAAAGTAAATTAAAAACAAACAAAATTGCGCTTTTTTTGCCTTATTCCTATTGATTTCTTTGCGAAATTGTGCTATAATTTTTCCGTCAGTTGAACAGATGGTCGCTGCGTGTCTATGGTGGGCACGGAGAGGAAAGTCCGAGCATCAAAAGAACAGAGTGCCAGTTAACGGCTGGTGAAGGTGACTTCAAGGACAGTGCAACAGAAATAGACTGCCATTGAAAAATGGTGATGGTGGAAAGGTAGGGTAAGAGCCTACCGAGCGATTGGCAACAACCGCTGCTCTGTAAACCCCACTCGATGCAAGGTTAAGTTTGGAAACATGTGTGTTCTTTCACTTCCAACAAAAGCACCGCTTGAACTTGTTGGCAACAGCAAGGCTGGATAGATGACCATCCAATACAGAACTCGGCTTATGGTCAACTGACAGCACCTTTTCAGGTGTTTTTTTATTGCGCTTATTTTTGCAGAGAAAATTGAAAATTGCAAAAAATTCAAAAAAAATAAGGAAAAATCACAAAAAAAGTGCAAAAAAATGCTTATTTTTACTTAATTTTTAATATTTTTTTGTGTTTAGACAATTTTTTTGGGCTGAGTTTTTGTTTTGTTGTTTTGACAAAAAAAATCATTTTTTGACAAGTTTATTTTTCCATGTTTTTGCTCTTCTGTCTCAAAAAAAGTAAAATTGGATTAGGAGAAAAATATGGCAAGAAAAATTGTTGTCACAAGTGGAAAGGGTGGCGTTGGAAAAACAACCGTTTGTGCAAATTTGGGGGTCTATCTTTCAAGGCTTGGATTTAGGACTGTTCTTATTGACATGGACATTGGGCTGAACAACTTGGATGTTATCATGGGGCTTGAAAGGCAGGTGATTTTTGATGTCACGGATGTGGTGAGTGGGAAATGTAGGGTGAGGCAGGCACTTTTGCAGGACCCCAATTTTCCTTCTTTGTATCTTTTGCCCTCTTCGCACACTTACAGTTCAAGCAAAATTTCTGGCGAGCACATAAAAAACATAATTGACATTATTGACCATTCTTTTGATTACATTTTGATTGATTGCCCTGCTGGCGTTGAGGCAGGTTTCCAACGGGCGGTGTATCCCGCAAACGAGGCGCTTGTTGTGGTGACGCCACATCTTTCAAGTATAAGAGATGCCGACAAAGTTGTTGGGCTTTTGTCCAACTTTAATCTTGAAAGCAAGGGGCTTGTCATCAACAGAATGAGGGGCGACCTTTTGCTTTCGGGTGAGATGATGAACATTGAAAGCATTGTCAAATCCATGAACATTCCTCTTCTTGGCGTTATCCCAGAAGATGACTGCGTTGGCAAACTTTCAAGTGACGGAAGGATTATGCTGGATGGCGAAAGCGCCAGAGCGTTTACACTTCTTTCGGAAAATATTCACAATGGCTGCAAAAAAATCTATGATTGCACCTACAAATATCGCGGATTTTTTGGCTATTTTAAAAGAAATCTCAAAAAAATTGTGGATTAGGAGGCTGATATGGACAGATTGGAAGAACTTTTGGTGAAAGACAAATTCTCAAACATATCACAGGTGGCAGAAATTTTGAAAGAAGAATTTTTGCCAATCGCAAAAAACTTTTTCCTTTTGGGAGGAGATGTTGTTGTGCGATATAAAAGAGAGGGTGCGGGCTATATTTTCAACATTGAAGTGCCAGCAACGAGAATAAAACCATTTGGGAATAGAATTGTCTAATATATGATGTTTTTTAAGGCACAAAGAGGTGGCGGCAAGATTTTTTATGCTCGATTGGGGGTGTGACCGGCGATTGAAAAAATATTATGAAGGAGGGGTTGACAAGACGGATAAGATGTTATATAATATGAACATAATAGGAGGGAAATATGAATCCATACAGATTTTTATCAAAGTTTTTAAAAGGTGTTACTGTTGCAGTACCATTGTTGCTATATGGAGGAGGGCTGACTTCTTTTTGGGTTCCTTGCTCTCTTGCAGGAGGTAATGCAGATAAAGCTGTTGACAATTTTGCTCAAACAGAAATTTTCCAAGAATTAAAAGCAGAAGATGAAGCCGCATTGGATGCCATGAAAAAAGATTTGGATATTGCGCAAGAAAAGCAGGAAAAAGGCGAAATATCACTTAGAACTTACTTGGACATGAAATATGATTATGACCAAAAATTAGAAAATGTAAATTCTAGGGAATACATTGTTTCTGCGATGGAAAAATATGACAGAAACAGTTATGATGATTATAAAAATGCGGACGAAGCGTGGACAGTTTGTGCAATACTTGGAGCAATGTACACAACAGGCGGTTGTGCGTGCACAATTGCTTTTGCAGCTAATGTTGTAAAAGATTTTTGGTTTGATATTGATTACATGTATGATGGAATGGCTGAAGCATATGATGAAAAAAAGAATGCGGGAAAGAAAGAGGTCAAAGAAAACTATAAAGAAACAAAAGAGTTGGGCGAGTGACCCAACTTTTTTATTTTGATAAAAATTTTAATAGGGCGATTTAGGCTCTTTTTTCAAAATACACCAAGCCATAGCAGTCTGGGCCGGCGTGAACGCCAACAACGCAGCCGATTTCATGAATGTGAGTGTTGTTTTTATCAATGCCAAGTTTTTCGGCGTTTTCATCCAAAAATTTGGTGATTAAACTTGGGTTTGCAGAATGCCCAAAATAGATTGGATAATTGCGGTCTCTTTTGTTTGCACATTCAACCAAAAATTCATTTGCAGCCTTTTCGCCGCGTTTTTTGGCTATGGTGTTCACTTTTCCGCCATCCAGGCTGATGATTGGTTTTATGTTCAAAACAGAAGCCGCAAAATAACTTGCGTTGCCCAATCTTCCGCCAAGTTTAAGATATTTTAAATCGCCGATAACAGCCACCAAATGCACTTTGGACTTTAAGTCCTCAAGATAGTCAACAACTTGCTTTGGAGTGGCATTTTTGTGCGATTTAATGTATTTTACAAGTTCCACAATGATTGCGCCTTCTGCAAAAGTGGTTACGCGGCTGTCACAAATGTGCACATTTTTCATTTTCAAGTTGTCAACCGCATTTTTTGCGTGGGCGATTGTGCCGGCAAGGTCAGAGGGAATCACAATGGTCAGCACAAACCAATCCTCTTTGTTCACATATGGGGTGAGGGCGGTTTCAAATTTAAACTGATTTGGTTGGCTGGTTTTTGGAATGATGCCTGTTGATTTTAATTTCTTATAAAATTGGTCGGCTGGCATTCCCTCAGGAAAAAGTTCGCCGCCAAAATTGACTTCGATTGGCAATATGGTTATGTCATTTTCTTCTGCAAATTCTTCTGGCATATCCACAGAGGCTTCTGTGATTATTTTGTAATTCATAAAAAACTCCTTCATTCACTATTGTAGCAAATGAGGGAGGAAAAAATCAAATTTTTGTTGTATTTTACTTAAAATTTTTGAATTTGTTAATTTCGTTTGAACAGTTGGTTGGTTAAATTGTAGGAAAGTGCAACCACAACCAAATAATACACAAGCGAAATATAGAAGTTTCCGTGGGCATATAGGGCGGTTTTTAAGAAGCCTGTTGCCATTGTTCCTCCGCCAAGGAAAGAGGTGATGTCGGCATGAATGAATGGCAGGAAGCAATAAACAAGCGAGCCATTTAAGAATATGTTGCAAATTGTGGCAAGGGCAAATATGAGAAGCGAAATTCCAAACATAAGGTCAAATCTTCTGGACAAGTTCATCAAGAAGATTGTTAAAATTGCATAGAAAATTGCTTGGAGTTCATATCCTAAAACTTTTATCAGCAAGAACAAAAATGGGTGAATGGTGTAAGCAGAAGTGGTGTTGAACACTGCCAAAATGCTGTTTGATAGGCTTGGATAGAAGATGAGGGCGCCGAGAAGAATGGAAATTGTGTATACTGTCATCATGAAGCCTGTCACAAAAACTATCGCAGTGAATTTGCCTGCAAAGGTTTGTCTGTAAGTGACGTCTTGTGACAAAATCACATCCATTTTGCCGTTTCTTCTGTCGCGACCAAAAAGTTTGTAGGCGCAGAATATTCCAAAAATGATGTTCATAAAGCCGATTATGCTGATTATGAAATATGTGTGGTCATAAGCGGATTCGGCATAGGAGGCAATGTTGAAGTTTAAAGGCTCTTGATATTTTGTGTAAGCAACGCTTGTGTCTTTGAGGAAAAATTTAATTTTTGAAAGTTTAACGTTTTGATTTTCGGTGTTTATGCTGTCAAAGCCATATAGGTTTTTTAAATCTCCAAAATGGTTGGTAAGCATGAGTTCCAATTCAAAAACAACGCCATTTTTTGCGCTTTCGCAGGTGAGTTTGTAGTTGGTGATATAACTTTTCATCTTTCCAATGTCATTTTTGTCAGAAGAAGTTTTGTTTGTTGTGTGTAAGGTTGATATTGCATTTTGAATGTTTGTCAATTTGGTTGAAACGTCAGTTATGTAAATTTTCTTTATTTCGTCAAGTTTTGCTGTGTCAAAAGAAACTCGATTTGGCGAAATGTTTTGCAACCTATTGAAGTTTCCAAAATTGGCGTCATCTGCAAGGGTGTCAAATGCCTCAGTGTTTGATTTCTTGGCTGTTTCTGTGAAGAATTTGGATAACGCTTCAAGTTCGGAAAATTGCGCTTTGGTGAAAAACAACTGATTTTTAAATTTTTCCGCCGATTTGTATTTTTCAACAAGTTCGGCAAGACTTTGCGAGCCACTGTTTAACAATTTTCTGGCGGTTGCTTCATCAATGCTGCCATATTGTCCGGGGATTCTGTAGGTTGTAATTCTTTGTTTTAGGTTTGAAAATGTGTTTTTTATGGTGTTGATGGTGTCTAAATCCGTTTTTTCATCTTTGGCTGTTTGGATGAAGGCGGCGGCATCTTCATAAAGTTGATTCAGTTTATTTTGAGTGTCAAGTTCTTCGTTGTTTGAAACAAAATTTTGATAAACTGCATCAATGGAATTTCCGGCAATGGATGCTTCATATAAAGGCGTGGTTGGGATTTTTACAACAAGCCCAACAATAAGCATAATGACAAAAACCGCAATCATGGTTGTGATTGTGAATGGGTTTGCCACTAGGCGCTTAAAGTCGTATGCTGCAATTTTAAAAATCTTTTTCAAGCCTTGTCCTCCTGTTTAAAATAAGGCGTGAGGTTGGCAAAAATCTTGTCCGCCTTTTTGTTGATGTATCCGGCGCTGTAAACCGCCATATTTCGTTTTGTTATAAATCTGACAATTTGAGCTGTTGTGCGTTCGTCTGCCTCAAACAAAACTCTTTGCCCAAGCAGTTTCACTTTTAAAAAGAAGTTTTCCATAATAAGTTTGCCAATATAGTGTGGGTATTTCACTTTCACATAAGCAAAAGATGTTCCGCCAGTGATGTTGTCTGCCTCTTCCTTGGTCATGGTGTTTTTTATAGCTCTGCTTTCCATGAAAATGAATCTATCACACTCGCTTTCAATTTCTTCAAGTTTTTGAGACGTTATAACCACTGCTGTTCCGTTTTTGCGAACTTCGTTTATAAGTTGTTTTATTTGATATAAATTTTGCTTTGGAAGGCTTTTGAAAGGCTCGTCCAAAAGGAGCAATTTTGGCTTTGTCATAAAGCCGACTGCAAGTGACATGAGTTTCCTTTCAAAATAAGAGAGAAACAACACTTTTGTTTTTGCCTTTTTTTCTAAGCCAAATTTCTTTAAAGTTTCAAGAATTGTTTCCTTTTTGAAATTTGGATTTAGCATGGCGACATATTTCACGTTTTCATAAACTGACTGATATTTGAAAAATGCAGGAGGGTCAAAGCAAGTGCTGACCTTTGTTAGAATTTTTTTGTCAAAAAATATATCTTTGCCAAGCAAAAAAACTTGTCCTTGACTTATTGGCAGCGTTCCGGAAACGGCTTTTATAAGGCTGGTTTTTCCTGACTTTTTTTCTCCAATAACGCCAACGCATTCGCCTTCATTTATGGTGAGGTTGATGTTTTTGACAAGAAATCTGTCTTTAATCAAAACTGAAAGATTTTTAACTTCCAAAACAACTTTATTTTCTTCCATACACTTAGTATAACAAATATACAAAAAAAAGTCAACTGTGTTTTGCTGACTTTAATTTAAATTCTTAAAATTTGCAATTATGCAAGATGTGGTGTATTATGCATTGCATAACACCACAATATGTTGTGTGTTATGCAAAGTTAATCGGTGTTTATGAGGCTGTCAAAAATGTGTTCGTATATGCTTGGAGCAGATTGTTTCCATTTTTTGCATGCTTCCTCAGCCGATTGCCTTGTTGGCGCTTTAATGTTAATTTCAAACAAAGGTGCACTTATCAAACTTTCATAAATTCTTAATGTCACCAAATATGAGCCATCATCTGCATCGGCATAGTTTGCATAATATTCCTGTGCTTGTTTGATTGAAAGGCGGTTGGCCTTGCTGTATTGGGTGATTTCTTCACGCAAATTCATTGGAATACGCTTGTAAAAATAGGACAAACATTCTCTTCCTTCAAAGGTTAGGCTGTATCGCATTTCTTTTTCTTTGCATTCCGTTTTGTATATGAGTTTGGCCTCTGTGAGTTGATATAAAAGGTCCAAACAATCCATATAGTTCACCCAATTATTTTTCACTGAACAAATTTCAATGATTGAACTTTCTGTCAATGGCATTTCCATTTTGTCTAGGCAGAAAAGAATTATCAATTTGTTTGTTACTGCATCATAATCCATAAAATTTTCCTTATTTATACGATTTATTGTTTAAATCATAGCATTTATTTCAAAAAAAATCAATTTTTTTATGCTTGTTTGCAAATTTATTTGATTTTTTACGCTTTTATGTTAAAATATTTTCATATTGGAGGTTTTTATGGAAGCAACAAATATTCTTGATGTTGAAAGATTTGTGGTGGCTTGCAACGATGTTCTAACAGGCAAATTTTTGGACCTTAACAAAAGACTGGACAAATTTTTGGCTGTTATGACACAAAGCGAAGATATTTTGAATTTGCTAGGCGACTGCTTGCAAGATTTTGACGAAGAGTTGGAGTTTTCAAAAGCCTTTTTAATTGACAAGAAAACGGGGGCAGTTAAGATTTTTTTGCCAAGTGAGGATGACAAAAAATTGGCTTTGTGTGCAACAATTTTCAATGATTTGATAAACGAAAAACTTAACACAAACAGATTTTTGGAAACTTATTTTAAGGACAGCAAACTGACGCCAACACAAAACTTTTTGGATAAAATTGTTAAGCCTTACAGAGATGTAATTTGCAAATGTTTTGAAGTTGACCCTGCTTTAACTGCCGATGATGTGCTTAAACATGAAAGCGAGCTTCCAACGCAAGTTGAGGAGAAAGAAGAAGAGGCGGAAGAGGAGTTTCCAGAGCAAGACAAACTTTTTGCTGCCATTGTGAAAGATTGCAATCAAATTTTGTCAATTTTGAAGTTTGAGAGAAAGAGAACGGACGTTTTGGACGATGTTGAATTTGTTACAAATTCCATTGTGAAAGCTTGCGAGAAAAAAGATTTGATGGTTGTGAACGGGCTGGTTATTGGGCTTAATTATGTTTCAAAAAAATTTAGAAATGTGCGAGCCGTTGTGCAAAATTTAAATGATATGATTTTTGATTATTATGAATTTTTGGCCGGTGCAGCTCCTCAAAATGACGAAAATGTGTGATTTTGTGTTTTATTTTTGTTAAAATGTTTGGTATTTGTCGTTTTTTGTGATATTATATTTGTATGAAAGTTAAAGGTTGGAATTTATTTAAATATATTGCATCTGGCTTGCTTGCTTGCGGCATTCTTGCCACTTTTATTTACGTTTGCATTAAAGGAGATTTGAAAAACAACATCCTCTCTTGGTCTTGCGTGATTGCTTGCTTTGTTTTGTCTCTTGTTTTTGTTAAGTTTAAATCGCCAAGCATTTTCATTACGCTTGGGCTTGGAGCAAACGTTGCCGCAGATTACTTTCTTATGTATAATATTGACAGGGCGGACAGAACACAACTGCTTATTGGGCTTGGAATTTTTTGCGGCGTTCAATTTTTCTATTTTATTTACACTCTTTGCCTCAACAAAAGCATTGCTGCAAAGGTTTTTAACATTGCGTTGAGGGTTGCCGCTTGCTTGATTTTGTATTTCATTATGCCAAGATTTTATCCTACTTTGGGAACTTTGGAATATGTTTCTCTTATGTATTTTGCAAATTTGTGCATCACTTTCTTGGAACTGCTGTTCAATGTGAAAACAAATTGGCTTTTGGCTCTTGGAATGTTTATGCTTCTTGTCAGCAACTTTTGGCTTGGAATGGCACAAGAAGGAGCGCTTTTATTCCAGTTGCCACTTGAATTTTTGGAAATTTTGTTGAAATACAATGTTGCATTCTGGCTTTATGTGCCATCTTTGATTGTTATTGCTTTGGGCTCAATTTTCAATTCCGCCAGTAAAAAAGAAAACTAATTTTCTTGTTTTCTTGACAAATTTAAGGCTTGTTTGCTACAATGTAAACAAGTTTTTTTGTGTGAGGATTTTATGAATAATTACGATTTTAGAGAAGTTGAAAAAAAATGGCAAAAAAAATGGGAGAACGAAGAGCGCTTTAAGGCGGTTGATTTTCATCCAACAAAACCCAAGTTTTATGTATTGTATGAATTTCCAAATGTAAGCGGGGCGAGTTTGCACATGGGGCACTTGAAGGGGACTATTCCTGCCGATGCACTTGCAAGATACAAAAGGTTTAATGGTTTTAATGTGCTTTTTCCTATTGGAGGAGATGCATTTGGGCTTCCTGCTGAAAATGCGGCAATAAAAAATGGAACAGACCCTCATGAGTTTGTTCGCGTTGGAATGGAAAAGTTTATTCAGCAGTTTAAAGAACTTGGGCTTTCGTTTGATTATGACAGAACAATTTGCACAAGTGACCCAGAGTTTTATAAATGGACACAGTGGATTTTCTTGCAACTTTTCAAACATGGAAAGGCCTACAAGAAGAAGGGACTTGTGAACTTTTGCCCAAATTGTCAAACAGTGCTCTCCAACGAGGACAGTCAGGGCGGAAAGTGCGACCGCTGTGGCGGAGATGTTGTGCAAAAAGAAAGAAATGTTTGGTTTTTGAAAATGCGCGACTATTGCGAAAAGATGCTTGGCAACATAGACCGGATTGATATGGCAGAAAGTTTGAAAGAGGCTCAGCGAAATTGGATTGGCAAAAGTGAAGGAATGCAAGTGAAGTTTGATATTGTTGACGATGCCGGAAAAAAGGTTGGGGATTTTGACATTTTCACCACTTGCATTGAAACGATTTATGGCATAACTTTCATGGTGCTTGCGCCAGAAAACGAGGTCGTGGACAAATTAAAAGACAAAATCAAAAACTTTGATGAAGTTGAAAAATACAGGCAACAAACCGCTTTGAGAAGTGAATTTGACAGAATTTCCGACCAAAAAACAAAAACAGGCTGTCATCTTGAAGGGTTGTTTGCTGTGAGCCCTGTGAACGGCAAAAAAGTTCCAATTTATCTTGCGGATTTTGTGCTTGCGGGATATGGCTCTGGGGCGGTTATGGCTGTTCCGGCGCATGACCAAAGAGATTATGATTTTGCAAAGGCTTTCAACATTCCAATCATACAAGTGATTGAAGGTGATTGCTCAAAAGGCGCGGTTGAGAAAAAAGAATATCTTGAAAAAAACAGCAAAATGCTTAACTCTGCGGAATTTAGCGGCCTCAATGTGCGTGACGCAAAGAAAAAAATTGCCGAAAAAGTGATTGCTTTGGGCGTTGGCAAAAAGACAACAAATTACAAAATGCAAGATTGGAGTTTCAATCGTCAGCGCTATTGGGGAGAGCCTTTTCCTATTGTCTTTTGTGACCACTGTGGAATTGTGCCTCTTGATGAAAAGGATTTGCCTCTTGTTTTGCCAAAAACAAATGACTATTTGCCAAACAGCAAAGGCGACAGCCCAATTTCCAAAATTGATAGTTTTGTGAACTGCAAATGCCCAAAATGCGGGCGCGCGGCAAAAAGAGAAATTGACACAATGCCAAATTGGGCGGGAAGCAGTTGGTATTGGCTCAGATATTGTGACCCTCACAATGATAAGGCGCTTGCAGATTTTGACAAGTTGAAATATTGGGGCAGTGTGGATATGTACACGGGCGGAACAGAACATATAACGCGCCACGTGCTTTATGCTTTCTTCTGGCAAAACTTCCTTTATGAAATTGGTGCTGTTCCAACGCCAGACCCATTTGTTCGCAAGATGGGAAGTGGCTTGATTTTGGATGACACCGGCAAAAAGATGAGCAAAAGTTCCAAAAATGGCGTTTCGCCACGTGAAGTTATTGAAAAATATGGCGTTGATGCCACAAGGCTTCATGTTCACTTTTTGGGTGGCTATGAGGACAACACACCTTGGACTTTTGACGGCATAACGGGCATAACCACTTTCTTGGACAGAGTTTGGGCGTTGCAAAACATGATTAAAGGAGAAGATGTTTGCAAAGAACATATATATGACCTTAACAGACTTATCAAAAAAGTGGGCGAGGACTATGAGAATTTGAAATGCAACACAATCATATCTTCGCTTATGATTTTCCTCAAAAAAGTGAGAGACGATGGGTTTATCACCAAAGAGGAACTTCGCATCTTTTTGATTTTGCTAAATCCACTTGCACCTCATGTTACAAGTGAGATTTTTGAAAGGGTTTTTGGCACGGAAATTCTTGATGAAGCTTGGCCAAAATATGACGAAAAATATTTGGTGGAAGACGTCATCCAAATTCCTGTTCAAATTAATGGAAAACTTGCAAAAGTTGTGTCCATGCCAATCAATCTGACGCAAGAACAAGTTTTGGAATATCTTAAAAATAACTATCCAAATCTTGTTTCCGGCTTTGAAATAAGAAAAGTGATTTACATTCCAAACAAAATTGTGAACATCATAAAATAAAAAAAAGGTAGATTATTCTGCCTTTTTCTTTGTTTTTGTTTTGTTTGTTTTGACTTGCGTTTTCTTTGCTGTTTGTGTTTTTGCAACTTTTTTTGTTGTGTTTTTGTATATGCTTTTATGGTTTTTTTCTTTTTTTAAGCGGGCAGGGTCATGAATTTCTGGCAAAATAATATTGCTCATTTCATCAAGTTTTTTGAAAAGCAGTTTTAAGAATTTATGCCTTTTTAAGCCCACAACAATTTTGAATTGTCCTCTAAAGGTGTTGTGCGCAATGGTTTGTCCGGTTTCAACATTGAGTTCTATGTTTGCTCTTTTTGTTTTATACAAATTTGGATGGGTTAGATAATAAATTGCAGCGATGTCGTTTGTGGCAATTCGTCTATCCTCATAGTTTGGCTCCCAATACGTTTCAAAAGTCTTTGCCAAAAACAAGCCAACATCATTGGTGTTTTTTATCCTTTCAACTTGTTCCTCAGAAAAGTATCCTTCGTCTCTGCCAATGCTTGAAGGCACCATTACAATTGGAAGTTTGGAGTCAATTGTGTATTTGAAAGCAGGGGCATCGGTTCTTATGTTGAAAGAGTTGTGATGTGGATTGGATTTTATGCCATATGGAGCGCCGCCCATCATCAAAATGTTTTTGATTAAATCCTTGGCATCAGGGTGCTTTTGCAAAAGATATGCCGTGTTTGTGTGTGGCCCCAAAACAACCAAAGTGATTTGTTTTGGATATTGTTTCAAAACTTCATACATTGCATCAGCGCATTCTTTCTTCACCGTTTTGTGCGTTGTGGTTTTTGGGGGATTATAGCCGCCAAGCCCTTCAAAAGTGTGCAAAAAAGAAGCATCTTCTGTGTTGTTGCTAAGCCTTTTGTGATAGCCTTCCACAACAGGGAAGTCTTTATGGAACATATCTAAAAGATGCAACATGTTTCTGGTTGCATTTTCAATTCTTATGTTTCCCTGAGCGGTTGTAATCAATTTTATGTCAAATTGAGGGTCATTTAAAACATAAACAAGTGCATTTGTGTCATCAACGCCAGGGTCGGTGTCTATTATAACTTTGTATTTTTTCACAAGGAACTCCTATTGAGATATTATACAAGTTTTTCAACAAAAAAGCAAAGAAAAAACGCATCTTAACAATGCGTTTTTAATTTTTTTATTATTCTTGTGTTTCATCATCTTGGTTTTCGTTTTCATTGTTTTCAATTGGCTCTTCAACATTTTCGTTTGCTGTTTCTTCTTCAACACTCTCTTCAACGTTTACACTTTCTTCAACAGTTGAGTTTTCTTCCATATTTTCTTCAACAGAAGTGGTTGCATCTGGAAGTGTTTTGATTGGATTGTGATTGATGAGCAAATTTTTCTTCATGGTTAAAAGTTCTGGCTGTTTTGGTTGTTCTGGTTGAACTGTTGTGATTGTTTGTTCTTCAACTTCATCAGTTGGGGCAATGTTCTCTTCTGCGTTTTCCTCAGTGTTTTCTTTGCCATGTTTCTTTTTCTCTTTTGGCTGTCTTGGGCCTCTGTTTTTCAAGCAAGTGTTGAGAATAAGTGCAAAGCAAAGTGCCAAAAGCACATAACCAGCGGCAGCGCCAACTGAAATTGCAAGTGACATAACGGAATCATATTTAATCACATTTAAAATGAGATATACCCAACAAAAAACTGCTAAGAATGGAAACAACAAGGTGATGACAAGAGTTACAACTCTGCCCAAATCTTTGTGTCTTGCAAAAACGATGAAACCAGCTATTGCAAAAATTGTGAAGATGATTGCAAGTATAAAGGCTGCATATCCTTCTGCTGTAAGGTTTTCAAATGTTAACTTCATAAATTACCTCCAAAACTATCTATATTCTACCACGCAAAAAAATATTTGTCAATACACTGTTTTAAAATTATTTACTTTTTTTTGTTAAAATTGCCAAAAAAATTGCAAATTACACTTTTTTTGTTTATAATATTGCTATGAAAGCGAAAAAAATTTTGATTATTTCTTTAATTTTGTTTGCCTTTGCGGCTGTTTGCGTGGGCTTGGGCATATATTTTTTCGCCTTTCCAACCGTTTCGGAAATTCCAAATCAAGTGGAAATTATAAAGGTTGACGGGAAATATCAACTTGTCACACAATATCACACAGAATATTCTTATAAGTTTAAAATTGAAAAATATCTTGGAAAAGATTATGAAAGCCCTAGCGAGAAAGATTACATAATGCTTGAAGAAGTTAATTCAGCAGACAATTTTATTGAGATTGGAACAGATGAGGATTTTAAAGTGGGGGAATGTTATCGTTTTTCCGCTTGCTATATGAATGATAACAAGTCCTGCGGAAAATATTGCACGCCTTTTGTTTGGAACATTTCTGGGCAGTTTGAAACGCAAGTTGACTATGAAAAATTTGCTTTTGAAAACGAGACTGTTTCTTGGGAAGCGGTTGAAAACGCAGAATCCTATCATGTTGTTGTTATGCAGGGGGCAGAGAAAGTTGCTGATGAAACAACAAGTGACACAAGTTTTTCGTGCAGCGAACTTGGGCTTGGGCAATACAAAATTTTTGTGAGCGCAGGGGTGAACAATCCATATGTTGAATTTTCCGATTTTGGAAAGGGCTTTGATTTTAAGGTTGAAAGAGCAAATGTGATTGAAAATGTGGAGCGCAGCGGCAATGTTTTGAAAGTGACTTGCACGCAGGAAGTTGATGAATTTCAAATTTTTGTTGACGGGGTTTTGAAACTCACTTTGCCAGCGGGAAAACTTGAAAACGGCGTTTACACTTTGAATGTTGCATCAGCGCAAATTGATTTTTCAGCCCAAAATGTTGAAATTTGTTCTTCGGCGTTTGGCTTTTATGTTAAAGAAAGTGCAAAAGTGAAAGTTTAATAGAATAATAAAGGCTCATTTTCTTCATAATACTTCAAAAGAGGTGAGCATTGATTGTTTCAAAAGAAATTGAAAAGATAAAAAAACAGCTTCACAACTCCATTGATGTTGCAAGCAGGACAATTCAAAAAAACGGGGTTGAGATTGGATTTGTCTATCTTAAAAGCATGACGGACAATCTTATTTTTTCGCAGGCACTGTTTGAGCCAATTTCAAACTTTGAAGGGGAAATTTCTTTTGAAGTTTTAAGCGACATTGTTAAGGCAAATGATGTTGAAAAGTGTGAAAAACAAGATTTTATTTCAAAAATCCTTGATGGAGCGGTTTTGATTTTTTTGTCTAACAGCGAAAATGTGCTTGCCGTGGACATTTTGCATTTCAACACTCGCGCGCCACAAGAGCCGCCAACTTCGCCCGTTATTATGGGGCCAAGAGAGGGCTTCACGGAAGATTATAAAACCAACATGACACTGCTGCGCAGGCGTTTTCACAGCGAAGAACTTGTTTTTGAAGAACTTACTGTTGGCAAAAGCACTCAAACAAAAATTGTGATAAGCTATCTTGACGGAATTGCAGACAAAAACATTGTGAAAGAAGTTAAAAAGAAGATTGAAAGCATAGATATTGACGGCATCGTGGACTCTTACTATTTGATTGATTTGATTTCCAATAGGCCAAATTCCATTTTGAAGCAAATTGGGCAGAGCGAAAAGCCGGACATCATTTCGGCAAAGATGCTTGAAGGGCGAGTGGCGATTATTGTTGACAATTCGCCGATTGTGCTGACTGTGCCTTTCGTTTTTTTGGAAGATTTGCAAAACAGCAATGATTATTACACAAATTATACATATTCCACGCTTTTGCGCTTTATTAGGGTGGCGGCAATTTTGATGTCGGTGCTTGGGCAGGGGATTTATATTTCTCTTCAACTTTTTCATTACAATATTTTGCCAATGAAATACCTCATAACCATTGCCGACAGCACGCAGCAAGTGCCGTTCACGCCTTTTATTGAAATTTTGTTTATTTCGCTGCTTTTTCAAATTTTGTATGAAGTCAGTTTAAGGCTGCCAAGTTATCTTGGCCTTGCAACATCTGTTGTTGGAGCTCTAATTTTGGGCGACACGGGCGTTAAGGCAGGGCTTTTGTCTCCGCCAACTGTTATTGTTGTGGCGATTGCAAAAATTGCCATCTACACCGTTCCCGAGCAGTCCTCACAAATCACGCTTTTGCAATATGTTTTCATTCTCATAGGTGCATCTTTGGGGCTTTTGGGCATCATTGGGGCAAGCATATATTTTCTTGCTTATGCCAACACGATTGAAAATTTTGGCGCACCATATCTTGCACCATTTTCACCTTTCATACTTTCCGATAACAAAGACGGCGTTTTGAAAGTGCCTCTGTCCAGCATGGAAAACCGCCCAAAGTCTTTCAAAAATCAAAAAAGGAAGCGGATAAATGAAAGTGATTGACAGAAATATCACCGCAGGGCAGGCGGGGATTATCCTTTTTATTTTGCTGTTTGCAAACAAAGTGCTTGTGCTGCCTTCACTGCTGTTTGAAGGCGCCGATTTTGAAGCATTTTTAATTCCTATTGTTGCAAGTGTTTTGGAACTTGGAATTTTGTATCTTTTTTACAAATTGAAAACGCGCTATCCCGAAAAAAACTTTGCAGAAATTTTGAAACAGCATTTTGGGAAAACAATTTCCATTTTGTTTTATGTTGGTTTTTCGCTTTATTTTTTAAGCAAGGCAATTTTGCTTTATAATGTGACTTTCATCTTTTTTAGAAACATGATTTATAAAGATGCGCAAAATTTGGTGTTTCTTTTTGCCCTATTGCCAATTATCAACCACTTGGCAATTTGCGGGCTGAGAGTGCTTGGCAGAACTGCGCAACTTTTCTTTCCGGTTATCATTTCAATTGTTGTGTTCTGCATTGTTGTTGGCTGTTTTGGAATTGACAGCACTCCGCTTTTGTTTCAAGTGACTGCATCAAAGTTTTTTGTCACATTTTTCAAACATTTTGCGCCTTTCGGGGACACAATTTTTCTTTTTCTTATCATGGACAGAGTTAAAGTTGAAAAGGGGCAATGGAAAATTTTGTTTTCATGTGCAGGCGGGGCGCTCTTTTTGGTTTGTTTGGTCACTCTTGTTTTCATTTTGTCCTATTCTCACACTGCCTTTATGCACCCTTTTGCAATTTTTGAAATTATGAGTTTTGTTAAGGAATATGAGGGGCTTGGCCGCTTGGATTTGATTTCAATGGTGCTTATAATCCTTTTCACCTATTTCCAACTTGCAATTTATCTTAAAATGTTTATGTTTGCTTTTCATGGCATTTTTGACAAAATCGACCAAATTTACAGCGTTATAACTTTCAATGTGTTGTTTTTGATTGTCATCGATTTCTTTATTGTCAACCTTGAAGGCGCGGTGATGTATGGCGAGCAAATTTTGCCATTTTTTAATGTTTTGCCTTTTGTCCTTCTGCCAATTTTCATTTTGCTGATGTTCGTTAAAAAGAAAAAGGAGCAAAAGACATGAAGCATTTTTTTAAGCAAATAGTCAAATCTCCTATGCTGATTTTGTTTATCATAATGACAATTTTTTTGGGGCTTCCCGCACTTGGACAAACTGCAGAAATAAGCCAATACGCCATTGTGACCGCAGTTGGAATTGACAAGGTGGAGGAGGGTGAGGACAAATTTGAAGTTTCGTTTTTAACTTTCATTCCAATTGCGCAGCAAGGTTTTGCGGAAAAATATAAGGTGATTTCCGCCAAAGGAAGGAGTGTTGCTGAGGCTATGGATTTTGCCGGGCTGGAACTTGGACGGGAAATTGGGCTTTCACACTTAAAACTCATTGTTTTGAACGAGGACTTGTTCAAAGAGGATATTTCAATGTATCTTGATTATCTTGTCAGGAACAAAGAAATAACCACTTCCGTTAGGCTTATTGCCACAGATAAATCTGCACAGGATTTTTTGAAGGCGGCGCAAAAATTGGACAGCGAAAGTTCGATAAAAGTGTCCGACCTTGTGGCATACAACACCGATTACATCTATGCTGCGGACAGTTCGCTTGAAAGTTTTTACAAAAGCATGCTTGGGCCAACGCGCGTTGGGCTGATTTCCTTTCTTACAACTGAAAAAGAAGAAGGCGTTTCGGCAATGGCTGAATCGGAAGGGCAAAATGGGCAGTCTAGCGGCGCAGGGCAAGGCGGCGGAAAAGAGAGCGGTGCGGAAGAAATTAAAAATTTGGGCGAAACGGCTGTTTTTAAAGACGGAATGTTGAAAATTAACCTTTCTGGGAAAGATATGAAAAAAGTGAACATTGTTAAAGGCAGTTTTAGCACGGGCTCTTTGAACATTCGAAACTTTTCCGACAGTGAATTTGATAACTGCAATTTGACTTTTGAAATTTTTAAAAAGAATTTGAAATATCATGTGGTGTTTCAAAATGGCGTTCCTGTTGTGACGCTTGATTTGCAAATCACCTTAAAACTTTCGGAAGTTGAGGACAAAGACGGCATTTTTCAGGAAAATATTGAACTTTATGTGCTTTCAAAGGATGTTGAAAACGCCATTGAAAAGAAAATCAAAACGGTTATGAGCGAAGGCTTGGAAATTATGAGGGAAAACCAAATTGACCTTGCCGATTTCTACACATTCATAAATAACTCAAACAAAAAGCAGTTTGAGGAGTTTTTAAATCGCCTTGACGACCGCGACAACTATCTCAGTCACATTGTTTTTAAGACGAATATTTATATTATTGCAAGTTAAAATGGCAAAACAGCAAATTTTGACATAAAATTTTTGACAATTTTGCTTGTTTTGTTGTTTTATTTTTTTCTTTATGATAAAATATCATAGTATTAACTATATTTTTTAAGGAGATTATGATGGAAGAAAAGAAACGCAAAGGCTTTAAAATGATATATCTTGTCATCTTGCTTGTGGCAGTTCTTCTTTTGTGCTTTGCCTTTATTGACTTTTCCGATAATGGCACAAAATTGACAACTGACCAAGTTAAAGCCGCTTTCAGCACCGAGGTTGGAAATGGTAAAATTGCCGATTCCAAAGGCGTGGAACATGACATCGCATATGTTCTTATGAAAAATGGCAAAGGCTATATTATTTTGAAAGATTCAAGCTATAAGCCAACGCAAGCGCCAAGTTATTCTGACTATTATTTTGAATACACATCAACTTTGGCAGAACAAGAATTGGCAGAACTTATTGACACTTTCAATAATTCATCATCAGATTTGCATATAACTTACGACATTCAGCCAGCGGGAACAAATATTTGGGACATAATCGTTCCAATCCTTTATGTTGCGTTTGCAATATTCATTTTCTTTATGTTTTATAGGATGCTGACAAATGCAAACCGCGGCGCTATGAGTTTTGGCAAAACAAAAGTTAAGTCTTATCAAATGTCAAAGGTTAAATTCTCTGACATTGCCGGCATGGACGAGGAAAAAGCAGAACTTCAAGAAATTGTTGAGTTCTTGAAAAATCCAAAAAAATTCACCGATTTGGGCGCAAGAATTCCAAAAGGTGTGCTTTTGGTTGGACAGCCGGGAACAGGTAAAACTTTGCTTGCAAGGGCTGTTGCAGGCGAAAGCAAAGTGCCATTCATTTCAATAAGCGGCTCGGATTTTGTTGAAATGTTTGTGGGTGTGGGCGCATCGCGTGTGAGAGATTTGTTTGACCAAGCAAAGAAAAATAAGCCTTGCATTGTGTTTATTGATGAAATTGATGCTGTTGGGCGTCAACGTGGAGCAGGCCTTGGCGGCGGCAACGATGAAAGAGAACAAACCCTCAACCAACTTCTTGTTGAGATGGACGGTTTTGAGCCAAACGAAGGCATCATTGTGCTTGCAGCAACAAACAGAAGTGATGTTCTTGACCCAGCGCTTATGCGTCCGGGCAGATTTGACAGACAAATTTATGTTCACATTCCAGATGTTAAGGGCAGAGAGGGAATTTTACGTATTCACGCAAGAAACAAACCTCTTGACGAGAGCGTGGACTTTGGCGTTCTTGCAAGAATCACAACAGGTTTCACTGGTGCTGACATTGAAAATATGCTCAACGAGGCGGCTATTTTGGCGGCTCGTGCTGGCAGACCAAAAATTATTATGGAAGATATAACCGAGGGCATCAACAAGGTTATCATGGGGCCTCAAAAGAAGAGCAGGCTTCTCACTGACCATGAAAGACAACTCACCGCTTATCATGAGGCAGGACACACAATTGTGGCAAAGAAGATGAAATTCTGCGAAGATGTTCAAGAGGTTTCCATCATTCCTCGTGGGCAGGCTGGCGGTTACACAATGAGCCGTCCTGAAAATGACGATATGACAATGTCCTACAACAAGGCTTGCGACACAATCGCAATGTCCATGGGCGGAAGAGTTGCTGAGGAACTTATCTTTAAGGATATAACCAGCGGTGCATCTTCCGATATTCAACACGCCACAAAAATTGCAAGAGCAATGGTGTATGATTGGGGAATGAGCAAAAAGATTGGCTTCTTGGCGCTTGGCACATCGGGCGAGGTGTTTATTGGCAGAGATTATCAAACCAAAAACGACTTCTCTGAAAAACTTGCTGGCATTGCCGATGAAGAAATTATGGCAATTCTAAATTCCAACTATGAAAGAGCCAAAAAGGTTTTGTCGGATAACATTAATATTCTTCATGAAATGGCAAAACTTTTGCTTGCAAGAGAAACAATTTACAAAGAAGAAGTTGACATGGTTATAGCCGGCAAAAAGACTGAGGAAATTGTTGCACTTATGGAAGAGAAAGAGAGAAAGCAAAAGGAAAAAGAGCAAAAACTTAGAGCACAGAAGGAAAAACTAGAAAAACTTGAAATGTTTAAGAGAAAAGTTGCCGAAGGTGAAAATTTTGTGAAAATGGGAATAATCACTGAGGACGAACTTTCAACGCTTAAAAAGGAATATTTGGAGTTTGAAAAATCCTTGAATGAAAGTCTTGAAGAGAAAGAAGAGGAAGAAAAGCCAAAACAAGAGGGCGAGGAAGCTGCTAAAAAAGTGACAAGAAAACGCAGCACCACTCCAAGAAAGCCAAAAACCGAAGAAGAGAAAGTGGCTGAGGGTGACAAAAAAGCAGAAAGAAAACAAAATAAAAAAGATGACAATGAGGAAGGCTAATGGAAGAGGAAAAAGAAAAAGTAGAGCCTGTTCCTGCAGAGGCTGAACAGAAAAAAGAACTTACAGATGATGAACTTTATGCGCAAATTCAAACTGAAAAGCTGCTGAAAAAAAAGAAGGTTAGAAGAGCGGTTACAATTTCTTCTTTATGCCTTGCTTTTGTGCTTGCGGTTTGCTTGATTGTGCTTGCGGCAGTGCCGGTTAGCTTGAAGCCAAAATGCGCGGTTGATGGCTTTGTGGATGTGGAACTGTTTCATGGAACACAAAGCATGTCGCCAGATATTGAGGCAAATTTTGGAGTTGAGGAAAACACAGACAAATTCAATTTGTTTATGGAAAAATATAACCAATCTTTCAAAACGTCATATTTAACCGCAATTTTCAATGGAAGTTTGTCCTATTACAAAATTGAAGAGGGGCAGCCTGACACAAAACCTAACAATGAATTGACAGATGAGGAATATGAAAATTCTTGTGTTCCAAGCGCATTTACAAACAGAGATTGCTATTTTGCAAAACTCGATTTTGGCAAAGACAGAAAATTTGTTAAGCAAAACGGACAGGTTTATTTGTCGCGTTACAGCCCAAGTTCAAGCGCACTGTGGGACGGTTCGCTTAAATATAGATACGTTTTTGTGGAAATCAACAAAGCAAAAAGTGACACGGTTACCTTCTATGTGCTTGGCAAATCTCCTTTGAAAAAGTCAAATTCAGACGATGTTGTTGTGAATTATCATTGGGTGACTGTTGAAGTTAAAGCGGACACAAATTCAATTTACAATGCGTGGAGCGAACTTACAAAGGTTGAAAATTAGTTTATATTTGGACATACTGAAAAAGGCTTATACTTTTTAATTTTGCCTGTATCTTGAAACATTTTGAGTTTTTCTCATTTTAAACTTTTTGTGAAAAGTATTGACTTTTTCTGAAAATTATCTTATAATCTTAAAAGAGTTGACCCGTGATAGCTAATGACTACCGCCTAGTTGGAAACTTTAAAGGGATAGCGTTTGCTATCTCTTTTTCTATATTAACTTACAAACTTTGTCAATATTTTTATCCGAAAGTCTAGTATAGTTTCCATGTAGCTTTTAATCGCTCTGCTGTATTGTTAGAAGCTGCGTTCTTGGCTGACTTCTTGTCGAACTGTTGCATTTTCCACTTTATCTACCGGTTTTTCATAATGCTTGATAAGAGCATATATGCCATAACCGGCACAGCCACCTAAAAAATTGCAATCAAGAAGATTAAAACTTTTTATATTAAAGTTTGTGTTAAAATGTTTATTAAATTTTATAAATTTTTGTTAAAATAGTTGACAAGGGTAACCTCGTGTGCTATAATAACGGGGTATAAGAAATCTTCCAAAGACCGCAAGTGCGAAAGCGTAAACACTTCTTGTGTGCTTGCCGAGGAAAAGAACAGTTGATTGAATTTTTTCTCTGTGCCTTTTCCGTGTGCAGAGATTTTTTATATAAACGCAAAATCTAACAAAAGGAGGTATAGACGTGAGTGCTAATTTAGAGGCAAAAAAACAACTTGTTGAAGAGATTAAAGAAAAATTCTCTAAGGCAAAAACCATTGCTTTTGTGGACTATCGTGGGCTTACAGTTGCCGAAGACACCGCTTTAAGAAGAAAGTTCCGTGCTCAGGGCTGTGACTACAAAGTTTACAAAAACCGCTTGATGTTGAAAGCACTTTCTGACCTTGGTATTGAGTGTTCTGCAAATTACTTTGAGGGAACAACCGCTGTTGCTATTGGTTACACTGATGAAGTTGCACCTGCAAAAATCATCTGCGACACAATCAAAGCAACCAATAAAATGGCTATCAAATTTGGAATTTTAAACGGCGTTGCTGTTGATGCTCAAAACATTGAGGCACTTTCAAAACTTCCATCGAAGGAAGAATTGATTGCAAAACTGCTTGGAACTTTGAACAACACTGCTGCAAGTTTGTGCAGAGTTCTCACGGCCCCAACTCGTGGGCTTGTTGTTGCTTTGAATGCGATTGCAACCAAATAAAAATCGCATAAAACTTAACTTATTTTAAAAAGGAGAAAATAAAATGGCTGATATCAAAAATCTTGTTGAAGAAATCAAAAAATTAACTATCGTTGAAGTTGCAGACCTCGTTAAGGCTCTTGAAGAAGAGTTTGGCGTTAGTGCTGCTGCTCCAGTTGCTGTTGCTGCTGCTCCAGTTGCTGGCGCTGCACCTGCAGAAGCTGCTGAGGAAAAGAGCGAATTCAACGTATTCTTGAAAGAAGTTGGAGCAAACAAAATTGCTGTTATCAAAGTTGTTAGAGAAGCCACAGGACTTGGACTTTCTGAAGCTAAAGCAATCGTTGATGGCGCTCCAAAAATGGTTAAAGAAAACGTTGCTGCTGCTGAAGCTAAAGAACTTGAAGCTAAATTCAAAGAAGCTGGCGCTGTTGTTGAATTGAAGTAATTTTAAGTAAAAAGATTTTGCGTTTAAAAAATACACTTGTTTTATCAGGTGTATTTTTATTTTCATATTGATTTTAGTCAATTTGTGTGTTACAATTATAATGTAGAGGTGATTTATGCAGGAAGACGAAGCAAGATTGAAGTTTTTGAAAAAGATTGTAGGAAATCAAACAGTTGATATGGTTGACCTTTTTAAAGACCTTTTGCCAGAAAAAATGAAGGGCTACAGAGGCTATTCAGTCATTATCCACAGAGATAGAATTGCGGGCGGAGACACGCCTGCCGGTGGGCTGATGCAATTTTCCAAGACGGCTTATGACATTTGGTATGATTATATTATGGGGCTTGACGAAAAGCGGGTTGTGGACGACGAAGTGAGGGCTGCATTGCACGAAATTAAGCAGTCGGCAGAGCTTCAAAAACAGAGGATGACGCCAGAGAGGTGTTATGAATTTATTTTTGAGTTGTTCCCTAAAAAGTATAGCAAAAAAATGTGTGAAACGTTGATGCCTGCGTGGGCTCAAAGTGGAAATGAGCCAATTTATAAGGGGCAAGTAGGCTATGATTTTATTCATTTTTGCCCACAAATTGCCGGCAAACACGCCGAGTGTAGGCTTTATTTAAACTTGAAGCCGGAAAATTCGTGGCAAGTTGCAGACATCCTTGTGAAGAGGTGCAAGGCAGAGGGGTTTTCGCTTTACGGCAAGTTTTGGACTTTGGGCTCGGACAGAAGTGACTCATTTTTGGTTTACACATCTTTTAAAAATGTGGAGAGAATGGTTGAAATTTTGGAGGACATTCGCAAAGAGAACCCAGAATTGTTTGAGGGTGCTGAAAAAATGAACCCATTTGTGTGCAAAGTTAATTCATTTATTGGTTATGGCGACGAGCCACAATATATGCACTCTTCTTTCAATGAGGAAAGGGCAAAGGCTGCCGACGAATTCTTTGGAGATTTGATTGCCAAAGAGTATAAGGCAATTGGAAACTTTTTTGGAAAGGTGACCACAAGCAAGGGTGAGGTTTTGGGGCTTAGAGAGTATTTGATTTACAGAATCAGGTCAGAATTTGTAAGTAAGGTGAGCCAATGTTACAACGGTGCCGTGAACGGCAATGTCTCTGAGGAGTTTGCTGACCCTACAAGAAGAAAAAGCCTTGTGGAATTTTATGACAAACTTCGAAAGGCTTGTAGAACTGGCCTTCCAGAGCAAATAACCAAGCAATTTGAGATTTTGGCTGACAAGGCAATTGAAAGCTTGAAACTTGGCAAAAGGCCTATGATAGGTGATGTGAAAATAAAATCCAGTAGGTCAGAAATCTTTCATGATTGGGCACAAAACAACGTGAAAAGTTCCATAAAACAAAACGGATATGCGGAATATCCAATTGGGCTGAGCGATTATGATTTGAGCGAAAAGTTGTTTAAGGTGTTTGGAAGCGAGGAAAGGCTAAAAAAACAAATTACAAGAGAGAATATCAAGCCTTATTGTGACAAGCATCATATCTCAATTGACCATCCATGCTTGAATTTGGAAAGCGATAGATGCCTTTAAAAAACGAGTTTAATGCTCGTTTTTTTTGTTAATTTTATCTTCTTTGTTGTGTTTTTACGGTTTTTTGTTATGTTTTAATAACTTTTATTTGTATGTTTGCAAAGCCTTGAAAATGTCATATTTAAACATGGTGATGTCTAGGTCCATGCAAACTGTTGCGTTTGGGGTTTTGTTGAAATCAATGTCGATGTAGCCATAGTTTTCGTTATCGGCAGTGTAATATTTAACTTCAATGAAGGCTTTTTCTTGTTTGACAAACTCGGGGTGAGTGAGATAATAAATTGCACAAGCATCGTGAACTGCTGCACCAAGATTGCCAACATGATAATCATGATAGCCTTTAAACATCTTGCCAAAAATTTTGCCGGTTTCATTGCATTCTTTGAAGCGCTTGATGTCTTGTTTATCCAAATATGCAAAATGGCCAAGTTCCATTGGTATCATAACAAGTGGCACGCCGCTTTTGAATACCACTTCGCTGGCTTCTGGGTCGTAGCCGGTGTTGAAGGATTTGTATGGTTTACCAATAATTTTTTCTTTTGTTCCGCTTTCAAATATGACTTCTTTTATTAAGTTTTTACTGTCGGGATATTTTAAAAGCATCTTTGCAATGTTTGTCATTGGGCCTATGCTGACAATTGATGTGCTCCCTTTATTTTCTTTCAACTTTTTGTATATGACATCACATGCTTCACCATCAACGCATTTGTGCTTGATTTTTGTTCTGTCATAGGAATAATCGCCCAAGCCCATTTTTCCTTGTGCGGCTGGGGCATAGGCGGGCTCTCGCTTTAAAGGCTTGGCTGAGCCTTGCGCAACAGGAATATCTTTGTTAAACAAATCCATGAGATGTAGTGCGTTTTGTGTGATGTTTTCAATTGGGCTGTTTCCGCCAGCGGAAGAGATGAGGCTGATTTCAAGTTGTTCACAGGTGAGGGCATACATAATGGCAATGGCATCGTCAACGCCGGGGTCGGTGTCTATAATAATTTTTTGTTTCATAAAAATTCCTTTTTTAATTTTTGACTATATTATATTTTACCATATTTTTGATATTTGGTGCAAAGGATTTTGCATATTTTATCACACATTATATGGTGTAGTATGCAACATAATACACTACATAAAGTGTATTATGCAACGGCCAAGAGGTTATTTCACTTTGTTTAGAATGGCAGACAAGAAGGATAAAAAATTTTTTCATATATTTGTTAGCAACGATTACAACAAAAATAAGAGGACAAATTAAGTTATTTTTCGCTAAAACCTTTCAAAATCTAACAAATTTGTTGTGCTACACTTTTTGCGAAGGAGTGGTTATGCAAGTTAAAAGTCGTGTTCACAACAAATGTTTGTATGTGCTGCTTTGCGGGGAGTTGGATGAGCATTCTGCCTCCTACACAAGGCTTACTTTGGATGAAATTTTTGATAAACCAGATTTTGACAAAATCATTATTGACCTTTCCGAGCTTTCCTTTATGGATAGCACTGGAATTGGCGTTTTGATTGGCCGATACAAAAGGATGAAGGAAAAGGACATCCCTATTTTTATTACAAATCCTTCAACGCATGCTGAGAAAATTTTTAAGATGACGGGGCTTTATGACATTATGCCCAAAATTGTTTAAGGAGTGTTTATGAAATATTCAAATTTTATGGAAGTCACTTTTAAGGCTTTATCGGTGAATGAGGGCTTTGCAAGAGTTTGTGTTGCCTCTTTTTGTGTGCAACTAAATCCTTCAGTTGACGAAATTACCGACATCAAAACCGCTGTTTCAGAGGCTGTTACAAATTGCGTTGTTCATGCTTATCCAACTTCTGTTAAGGGCGATGTTGTTTTGCGCTGCGAACTTGAAGATGACATGGTGACAATCACTGTTTCTGACAAAGGGGTTGGAATTAAGGACATTGAAAAGGCGCGCGAACCCTTTTACACCTCAAAACCTTCCGCTGAGCGTTCTGGAATGGGGTTCACTGTTATGGAAAGTTTTATGGATGACGTGCAAGTTTTGTCAAACAGTTTTGGAACTTCGGTGAGGATGACCAAAAAAATTTCCGCTGCGGTTTCTTCTAAGGTGGGTTAGATGCTGGGGCAAGAAGAGACCCTTGAACTGATTAGAAAAGCTCAATCCGGTGACGAACTTGCCAAAGAAACTTTGGTTAAGGAAAATTCGCCGCTTATCAAAAGCGTTATAAGATGGTTTAAAGACAAAGGCATTGAAAATGACGACCTTTTTCAACTTGGCTGTTTGGGATTTTTGAAAGCCATAAACAATTTTGACTTGTCTTTTAATGTGAAATTTTCCACTTATGTTGTGCCGATGATTGTGGGCGAAATTAAGCGATTTATGCGTGATGATGGGGCTGTTAAGGTTTCAAGGGCGATTAAGGGGCTAAATCTTAAAATAAACAAATTCTCTGATGAGTTTTTTGTTCAAAATGGGCGAAAAGCAACCATTTCTGAGATTGCAAAACACTTTAAAATAAGCGAGCAAGATGTGGTTTTGGCAATGGATAGCGCGAAAATGCCTGTTTCTCTTTACACGCCGTTTGACGATGGCGAAGAAGATGGGCTTACATTCATTGACCGTTATGACAGCCAAGAAAATGAAAATTTTGTTGATAAATTTGCACTCAACGACATCATAAACAAACTTGAAGAGAGGGATAAGAAAATTATCCTCATGCGTTATTTTTATGACAAAACGCAAAGCGAAATTGCCAAGCGTTTAGGCGTTTCGCAGGTGCAAGTCTCGCGTTTGGAAAACAAGATTCTGGAAAATATAAAGAAAAAATTGAAAGGTGATTGACCTTTCAATTATAAGCCAAGTTCATATTCTGTTGCAAGGGTGTTTTGGAAGTATGACGAGGCGGATTTGTCTGTTTGTTGATATAAGCCAGAAAGTTTTAAATCTGTGAAACCTGCATCGTGTTCAAAGGAAACAATCATTCCATCGATGCTGACAACGGCTGTGTTGTAGGAGGTTAGGATGCCGTTAGCATTTGTCATCTCGTTGTTGTCTTTTGAGAAAGATGCTGAGCCAGAA
>CANRFP010000004.1 GCA_947629895.1 uncultured Clostridia bacterium
AAAAGTCAATATCTGCATATGTTTTTAAAGTTACCAAAAGGTCCTTTATTTCTGTTTGATTTGAAATTTCAATCTTCACAAACGGACAGTCGGCCAATTTCTCAATTTGCTTGTCAAACGCATTCACAAGTTCGTTCACAAGCGTAGCCCACTGTTTCCGTCTTTCTGGTCCTCTTGACCTTTCTGGAAGGCCTTCCCAGAAGTCTGTTAAAAACTCCAAAGCCCTGTCAATATCTTTGTCCTCATGTGTTTTAACTCGACTCATATAATCTTTTAAAAAATTGTATTTTGCACTCATCTTTTTTTTCTCCTTTTAAAAATCTAAAATTCTAATTTCTTTGATTATGCTTTTCCCAAAACTTCGTATTGGGCCATCTATTGTTTTGACTTCAAAAGATTTGGTTACATCATCATCCCTAACGCTTCTCGCAAGATATCGGGATGGTTGAAGTTTTAATTCCTCTTTAAAGTAAATTTCAACTAACATAAAGACTTCTCCTTTTAAAAATCTAAAATTTTAACTTCTACCAAATCTTTGGTAGGATAAACAGCAGTAAAATTCTCGTGATTTTCAGTTTTAAGTGTCAGTTCTATATGGTCACCCTGTAATGCGATATTTGTAACATCTCCAAAACTAGAGCCGCCAAATTTTGATTTAACTATTACTAACATGTTTTTCTCCTTTTAAACTTCAATATCATCTACATTTTGAAATAATGAATTTAACTCTTCTCTTGAATACTTGTGTCTGTTTGAAAGTTTTTTCACATCATCACTAAACTTTTCATATTTTCCAGCAATGATTTTTGTAGCGTTTTCCAAATACCAACGCAGTCCGCCAAGATTTTGATTTTTCTCGGCATTCATTAAGTATTGTGGGCTTTTCTGGATTGCAAACATGAGCGCAGCCAAGTCCACATTTGGAAAGTCAGAAAGTTTGCAATTTATAACTTGATTTGGGCAACGCTCTTTGAAAGCATTGAGAAACCTTGCTTGAATTTCAGTCACATTGCCCTGCTCAACCTCGCCAGGAGGCTTGTCTTTGACTGTTGGCTCTCTTGACCTATCCTCAACCTTTTCCTCACCTTCGTCCTCGTCTGGTGGCTTATTTGACTCTTTTTGATGATATCTATTTTTGTTGTATTCGCGTTTATCGTTGTATTTCTTTTCATTGATATCAATAGTGCTTTTGATAATGTCAAAAATAATGCTTACAGCATAATTCATTTCTGGAACTGTGTCATCGTCTGCATATTGCAAAATGGCATCAAACAAAGCAAGGCGGTCTGCATCTGTTAGCCTACTAATTCCGGACTTCATATTTTTAAAAAGTAAAATTGCGGGTGCTTTTTTTATTTTTGATGTTTTCTCTTGTTGAGACATATTCACTCCTACAAGAGAGACCAATTTCCTTATATCTCTCTTTTAATTTAAATTTTTTTATTTTAAATTTTATTTTTCTATTTTAGGAACAAAATTGACAAAATTGACAAAATTGACAAAATGAACAAAATTGACAAAATTGACAAAATTGACAAAATGAACAAAATTGACAAAATTGACAAAATGAACAAAATTGACAACTAAGACAGTTAATAAATCAAATCTTTTTTCTCTCTTAATTTCTATGAAGAGAGAGAATCTCTCTTTTTTCTCTGTCTTTTTTTTCTCTCTCTTTGCTTCTTTCTCTCTCTTTTTTTTTCCTACTCTTTTTTCTCTATTTCTCTTCTAATTTTTTCTTGACAATTTCGTATGTATTTGATATAATTAAAAGAGATATATTTGAAAGCGTATCTCATTAGACAGTGCCAGGATTCGAAGTGTTGGCGCTGTCTTTTTTATCAAAGCGGTTTATATAATACTCCCAATCTCTTTTATGTATGTGTCCTGAAATACCCAAAGTATCTCGGAAATGGCGAACTTGCCTTATGATTTTGTAGCAAGTGTCTTTTGTAAGCCCCGTCATCTGCATCAAATCTTTAACTGAATAAACCTCTTTTTCTACTTTTTGATTTTCCATTTTCCTTCTCCTTTATCATTAAAAATTATTTGCATTGCGAAAGCATCAGTGCAGAAAAGTGCAATTTTACCAGGTGCAAATATTTTTATCATTCCACCTTCTACTCTTATCTGTTGCCCATCTAAGGTTTCAAATTTCAAAGTTTCTATAATTTTTCCTGTTGAAATTTCTATAATTTTTATTTCCACTTCTTCTCTCCTTTTAAATTAAATCTTCGATTTTGCAATTAAGAACATCTGCAATCTTTTTCAATGTTGCAATACTAGGAAACGAAGTTTCGTTTTCCCATTTGCTAACAGTTGTCTGGTCGACTCCCAGTTTATCCGCCAATTCTAGTTGTGTTAAATTTTGCAATTTGCGAATATTCTTTAAATTCATTTACTCACCCCCTTTTTATGACTTCTAATCATATTTTAGTAATTAAAAATATGAATGTCAAGCATATTTCAAAGATTTTTTAAAAAATTATTGAAAATTATGAATTTCTCGCCTATAATCTGATTAGGAGTAAAAAATGAATAGATTTAAAGAACTTCGTAAGAAAAAAAATCTAACACAAGTGGATTTTGCCAACTTAATTAATGTCGACCAATCCACAGTAAGTAAATGGGAACAAGATAAGGCAATACCAGACATACAAACATTATCAAATATTGCTTCATTTTTTGGCGTTTCCATTGACTATCTTATGGGTCGAGAACCTGATAAAAATGTTAAAGGAGTTCAGCTTAACAGGATTGTTGTTAAGATACCTGTGTTTGGAACAATACCTGCCGGCGTGCCTATTGAAATGATAGAAGATAGTTTTATTGAAGATGAAGAAGAAATCCCTGCAGATTGGCTCACAGGTGGGAACGAATATTTCGCATTAAAGGTTCGCGGTGAATCTATGATGCCAAAATTTGAAAATGGGGATGTTCTTATTTTAAAAAAACAAGATGATTGCGAAAGCGGTGCTTTTTGTGCTGTATCAATAAATCATACTGAATGCACATTTAAAAAAGTATTAAAAAAATCAAATGGCATTACTTTAATGCCACTTAACCCCGAATTTGAGCCCCTATTCTTTACAAACCAGGAAGTTGCCGATTTGCCTGTCACCATATTAGGAGTGGTAAAAGAAATTAGAAGGAGCTATTAAATATGTCAAAATATCGAATGTATATAGACGAAAGTGGAAATTCAGACATAGGAACAAGTGCCGGTGAAAACAACCGTTTTTTATGCTTAACAGGAGTTATTTTTGATTTAGAATATGTAAATACTGTCTTTGCAAAAGAACTAGAAGAACTTAAAGCCAAATTTTTTGGTGTAAATGCTGATAACCCTGTCATTTTACATAGAAAAGACATGATTAATTTCAGAGGCAAATTTAGCGTTTTAAAAGACGAAAAGATTAGGGATAATTTCGACACTGAATTGTTTGAAAAAATCTCTAATTGGAAATTCACTATTATATCTGTTTTAATTGATAAAAAGGAAATTGTAAGCACCTATAAAGAATGGGCAAGACACCCTTATCACTTCTGCCTGGAAGTTTTATTGGAAAAATATATTATTTTTTTAAAAGACAAACGTGCTGTTGGTGATGTGTTAATTGAATCACGCGACAAAGAAGATGATAGACGACTATCACAGGTTTACCGTGACATCTATTCAAAAGGGACACATTATGTAAGCAGCGAAGAAATTAGAACATATTTAACATCTGTTGAAATAAAAATAAAACCGAAATCTGCAAATATTGCAGGTTTACAAATTGCAGATTTGTTAGTTACCAATATCAGAAACCGTATGCTTGCTAAATATGGACTAAAACAAAACTCAGAACCAAATAGCTTTGGAAACAAGCTAGTAAATTTAATAATTCCAAAAATTTTTAAACACGGGGCAAAAATTTGGGGATATGGATTAAAAAAATTGCCATAAAAAAAACGCACCCTGTGCGGGTGCGCCGATGGACAAACCATCTCCCTCCATATCCATGGATTATTATTAATATACTACAAAAATTCAAAAAAATCAATAGTTTATGAAAAATTTTTAATTTTTTTTAGAGGTGACCATTAAATGGCAAGTTATCAACAACTCAATTATTGTAAAAAATGCCAAAAGAATGTTCCTTTAAACAATAAGGGACAATGCTCTATTTGTGGCTCAACTCAAATTAAAAAGTCTTGGACAGTTAGATTTAGATATACAAAATATAATGGAACAGAAATTCAAAAAAGACTTACGGGCTTTTCGACAAAAAAGGAAGCTCAAAACAGTTACATCGAATTTATCAATCAAACAAGGCTAGAACAACCCGTTTCAGATACAAAGATAAAATTCTCTGTGCTATATGACGAATATAAAGCGTATGCGAAAACAAACTTAAAAGAAAGCAGCTACTATGATTTTTGCTCAAAATGTGACCTGCATATTTTGCCTTATTTTAAAGATTTTTATATTCAAGACCTTACACCCAAAGTAATTTTGGCGTGGCAAACCCATATCAACGGTTGCAAAACAAAAGCAAATAAAGGGTATTCATATAAATATAAGCGAAATTTGAGAGCCTACTTGCGAACAATTTTAAACTATGCAGAAAGATATTATGATGTTAAAAACAATTTAAAATTGGTTGATAATTTTAGGAACGCCGAATACAACAAAGAAATGCAGGTGTGGTCACCAGAAGAGTTTAACCAATTTATTGAAAAAGTTTCAAGACCAGAATATAAGGCATTTTTTTACGCTCTTTATTACACAGGAGCGAGAAAAGGTGAAATCCTAGCAACCACGTGGAATGATTGGAATTTGACTAAAAACACATTAAAAATTAACAAATCAATTACTAAAAAAGTTTATGGTCAATCCTGGCTTATAACCACGCCTAAAAACCAAAGTTCTGTCAGAGAAATAAGTATCCCACCTATCCTAGCCAATATAATGAAAGATTTTAAATTGGGCAATGAAAATAATCAGTTTGTATTTTTTGGCGACAAACCCCTTGCAGACTCAAACATTCAAAGAGTTCAAGAATCAGCCTGCAAAGAAGCAAATGTTAAAAAAATTAGATTACACGATTTTAGACACTCTCACGCAAGTTTCTTGTTAAGCCAAGGAGTTTCAGTTGTAGCAGTTGCAAAACGATTGGGACATAAAAACATTGAGCAGACATTAAATACTTACGCTCATATGATGCCAAAAGAAGATGATGTTTTAATTAAAATCTTGCAAAAAACAAGCACAAATATTTCATAAATGTGCCTAAAATGTGCCTAAAATTTTTAAAAATCAATATATAGTATATAAAACAAAAAATACACCACAATATATGGTGTATTTTTACTCTGGTGGGAGTTATAGGGCTCGAACCTATGACCCTCTGCTTGTAAGGCAGGTACTCTACCAGCTGAGCTAAACTCCCACAAGACTTCCTAAGTGTATCACACTTAAAAAGTCTGTGTCAACTAATTTTTAAAAATTTTTTAAATTATTTTACCAAAGTGAAAGAAGCTGTAAATTTGAAATTGATTGTAATCATGTTTGTTTCATTGTTAATGTCTATATATTTCTTCAAAGAAGCAACATCATTCACTTTAACAAGGAAGTCTGCAACTGTTGTATCTTTTGTCAAATTTTCAATAGTAGCAAATCCACCGAAAGCAATCTCGTTGAACACAACTTCATGCCTTGAATTAGATGGTGTTGCATCATAATAGTGGGCATCATTTATCTTCAAGAATATGCCAAGCGTTGTTTTTGAATCTACGCCGTCTTTTTCAAGATAGAAACTTCCTTCAAGCTCAGAGCCTCCATCTGTGTAAACAGGGTCATCAATTTCAACTCCATATTTTACTTGGTTACCTGCAACAGCAACAGTATAATTCGTTTCAAACACAGCAGTAAATGCAAGGGTTTCTTCTTCGTGTTCGTGTTCATCAATGAAAGCGTTCAAAGCGGTTTTCAAATCTTCAACCTCGTCTTGAGTCAAAACGTTTCCGCTTGCAACCTTAATTCCACTAAATTCATAGAAGAAATAATCTTTTGTGTAATTTCCTTCATTGAAGAAAGGTGCAAGTTTGCTTTGAGCATTTTCAACGTCATTTACCGTGAAAGTGATTTCGGTTCCGTTATATTCTGCGCCAGCATCAACAGAAAGGTTTGCAGTGTAATTGATAAGTGTGCTTCCAACATAAATGTCAACTTTATCAACAAAGGTTTCTGTTGTGAAGTCATCGAAAGTTACATCTGTTAAATCATAAGAATCTGGATTGGTTGCTCTCTTAAATCCTTCCCACTTATAACCTCTTTCAGCCTCAGCAACTTTGCCATCAGCCACCAAGGAAGCAAATTTTGTTGCATAAACATATGAAGAAGCGGTTTCTTTAACAAATTCATCTGTTGCGATTGCAACTTTGTTCATGTTGTTTCTATCTTCATATCTATAATAGTTAATGGTGAACATATCTTTGCCAATCCAGTCGTAAGTTAAGGTTAAATCTCTTTCGCCTTCAGCAAAATCTCCGCCCAATTCGTTTTTAAATTCTGCACGGCTGTAATGAGCATTTTTGTTTACTTCTTCCCCTTCATACAAGCACCAGCCGCCATCTGCACTAATCTTATATTGTTTTGCATTGCTATCATCCAATTCTTTCAATTGTTGTCCATAAACATATTCAGTTGGCCCAGCTTGTTGTGAAGAAGGGTCCACAGAAACAGTTGTCCCTTGTGACATATTGACATCTGGATCTTCCATATAGTGCCAAGAAAGGTTGTATTTGATAACCTTAAAAACGGCAACATAAGATTTTCCGTCTTCCATTTTAATGGTGAGTTTGTTTCCATCTCCCAATTTGGCTTGGTCTTGCATTTCATCAGTGTATTCTTCACCTTCAAACCAGCCAACAAAATCATAACCAACATTTCTGGCTTCCAAAGTTATAGAGTCCAAGTGGCTTTGAGAAATTTGGAATTTGTTGCTTGTGATATCTTGGCCGTTGTATCTAACAGCTGCCAAAGCATCAGTGCTGCCTGGGTCTGCCGAGTCTATTGTATAGATTGTAATGTTAACAATGGCGTCAACAGAATAATATGCAGCAAAGGCAGTTCCAACCATAGTGAGTGGAATAAGAACAACCAAAGCGCAAATAACTAAGATTTTTGATAGTGTTCTTGACATAAAAAACCTCCTACGTTGCCTCTATTATAACACATCGATTTTTTTAATTCAATAGCAAAATGAAAATTTTTTTGAAAATTTTAACTTTTTTTTTGCTATTCTCAGCCCAAAACAGGCAAAAATGCCAAGATTTAGGCAAAAATCAGCCGTCCATAATCATTTTGTCAGCAATTAAGGCAATGAGTTCGCCATTTGTTGGCTTCTCATTTCTATTATATATCTTCAAACCAAAAATATTGTTAATATTTTCTATTTTCCCTCTGTTCCAAGCAACCTCAATGGCGTGGCGCATTCCTCTTTCCACCTTGCTGGAACTTGTTTCAAAGCGCTCCGCAATGGTTGGATAAAGTTTTTTGGTGATTGAGCCAATAATTTCCGGCTCTTCAACCGCAAGTTTAACCGCCTCACGCAAAAATTGATAGCCCTTAATGTGGGCAGGAATGCCAATGCTAATAAAAATGTTGGAAATTTTTTCGTCAAGTTGTTTGTTTTCGCTTTGGGATTTTCCGTTGTCCAAAACCTCAACAATTCGGCTTTCCAAGTTCTCTGGCGAAACAGGTTTCACCATGAAATAACTTGCCCCCGATTGAATGGCTTTTGTAACAAATCCGCTGTGAGAAAGATTGGAAACAAAGAAAACCTTTGGCATTTTGTCTTTAAGTTCTCTAATTTTGTCCAAAACTGCAAAGCCGTCAAGGCCGGAAAGCATAACTTCCATAATCAAAACATCTGGCTTTAGCGCGGCAACCTCTTCTGCCACCTTCACGCCGTCAGCGCACGAGCCAACAAATTCAAAATTTTCGTTTTGCCTAAAGTATTCAATAATTTCCTCAGTTGTGTCAGCGATGTAAATTCTGGTTGGTTTCTTTTCTTTAATCTTTTCCATAATAATCTCCTTTAAAATAAGTGTTCTGCAAAACAAGAAAAGATTAACACACGTTTGGCCAAATAAAAAACGGAAAATTGCTTGTTATTGTCGCAAGAAAAATAAACTTGTCGAAACAACACAAAATGCCCAAAAGTTTAAGAAAATCGCAAGAATTTCCACAATGCAAGTCAAAACTTATCAAAATTTGACTTGATTTGTTTTGAGTTTGCATGTGCGCGTGATAATATATAGAAAGGAGAAAAAAATATGAAATTAACAAAGTTTCCACAAAGTTGCATGATGATTGAAACACTTGGGCAAAAAATTTTGGTTGACCCAAGCATGACAAAATATGATGAAAAATTTTTAAATGTTTGGCAAAAGGCTGATGCTGTTTTGGTGACCCATAGGCACAGCGACCACATAAATCCAATTGCCCTAAAACAAATAAAAGCACCCATTTACAGCACAAATGAAGTGCAAACATTTAATCCCGACTTAAAAATAAACATTGTCAAATCTGGGCAAACTCTCACAATAGGGCAAGTTAAAGTTGAAGTTGTGAAGGCAGTGCACGGCTTTATGATGCCAGCCGGCGAAATCAAAGAAAACGTTGGCTTTATTGTGGATGACGGGCAAACGAGGCTCTACATCACCAGCGACACAATAAGGTTTAAAAACGATTACAAAGCGGATGTGATATTTGCAGATATAACCGCCTTTGATGCATCAATGAACTTGTGGGGAGCCTGCCAAACAATGAAAGAAGTTGGCGCACATCTTATGATTGTTGCCCATCAAGACACGGGAATGATGAAGTATGAAAAAGCGCAAATTGAGAACTATTTAAAATCGCAAAATGTAAACTACATCATCCCAGAAATTATGCAAACTTTTGAAATATAAACAGCAAAAAGAAAAATACAGCAAAGCCGCTGTATTTTTTTGTATTTTACATTCAAAAACACCTTCAATTTGATTATCTCTTTGAGAATTGTGGTGCTTTTCTTGCTTTTTTAAGACCATATTTCTTTCTTTCTTTCATTCTTGGGTCACGAGTTAAGAAGCCTGCGTCTTTAAGTTCTTTTCTGTAAGTTTCATTTGCCAAAACAAGTGCTCTTGCAATTCCGTGACAAATTGCTCCTGCTTGACCAGAAATTCCGCCACCGATAACATTTACAGTGATGTCAAATTTGTCTGCTGTGCCTGTGAGTGCAAGTGGTTGTTTTGCAATCAACAGAAGTGTGTCTCTTTGAAGGTATTCAGAAATTTCTCTTCCGTTAACTTCAATCTTTCCTGTTCCAGCAGTCAAACGAACTCTTGCGATTGATTTTTTTCTTCTTCCTGTGGCAACGAATGTGCCTTTGTTTTGTTTCTTTTCAGCCATTATTCAATCACTCCTTTTAAGGTTATAAGTTCTGGGTTTTGAGCCTGCTGTTTGTGATTTGCATCTTTATAAACATGAAGCCTTGTGAATTGCTTTCTTCCCAAAGTTGTTTTTGGAAGCATGCCTTTAACTGCAAGTTCAATTGCTCTGTCAGATTTTTCTGCCATCATTCTGTCATAACCAACTTCTTTAAGCCCACCAATGTAACCTGTGTGATAACGATGAACTTTTTGCTCTAATTTCTTGCCTGTGAGCACAACCTTATCAGAGTTGATAACCACAACAAAATCTCCTGTGTCAACATGAGGTGTGTATATTGTTTTATTTTTTCCAGTCAAAATGTCGGCAACTTGGCTTGCAAGACGGCCAAGTGGCATGTTTGTGGCATCAACAAGAAACCATCTTCTTTCAACAGTGGCTGGGTTTGCCATATAAGTTTTCATTTTTTTCTCCTATAAAATTATTGCACAACGCTTTGCCAGTTAAGGTTATGCCGCTTAAACGCAAGAAGCCAATTTTCATTGGGGCTAACAATAAAAATCGCCTTTTTGAGTAAAGACGATTATATTTTATAGATTTCAACATTATTTGTCAAGCATTTATTTAAAATTTCTTGAAAATTTATGCAAAAGCCCTTTCCTGTGCTGTATCTATTCTTGAAACTTCACTTCTTCTTGAATGCTCTCCCTGCGACAAAGTTGCCCCTTCATTTGAAACAAGTTTTGCATAGGTTATGTTTAAATTCACAAGCGCATTAAAAATGGTTTGTTTTTCTTCAAGAGTGCTTTCGCCAGCAATATAGCCCGCAATGAGTTTGTCTATTGCGTTTTCGTATGTAGCAGCAAGATTGTTCAATTTGTAATTTTTTTCCAAAGTGTTAACGGCGCCATCAATTTTCTTTTGGTCATAGGCCGTTCCAACAAGAGGCGTTGTTTGGTTAAGCAAAATCAAAAGCCCTTTTTCCGTTGCCATAGTTCTGTTGCTCAAATCTTTTATTTCCCAAACACAATTATCCATAACGCTTTGAAGCGCAGCCGAGTAATCTCCTCCATTTTCAACATCTTTCAAAATTTCAACAAGGTCCTTCTTAAAAAAGTCTGTTGGCTTTTCTTTTTTCTTAACAAGGAAGTTTCTGTTATATTTCGCAAGCAAATACAGAAAATTTGATTGTGCTTGCGCAAGGCTGACAACCATTTTGCCATTTTGATACACCGGCTTGATGTGTCCCGCATCATCAAAATCAATCAATCCATACATATTCACAAAATTCATAACACACTCTCCTTTTAACTAATTTCATTCTAACACAAAAAAATGAATAAACCAAACAATTTTTGCATATTTATTCATTTTTTTGATAAAAATTTTTTATGAATTTGGTTAAATCAATATATGGTATATTAGAAAAAATAATACTACTTTATATTGTCTGGAAAGTCATTTTCAAAAAGCACCACATCACCCTTTTTAATAATCTTTTTTAAAATTTGCTGCTGTTCTTGCCTTGTTTTTGCGAAATAAATTTCTGGCAAGTCACTTGCGCCCGCAAGCAAAGCCTCTCGGTTTGTTTCGTTCATAATCACAAAAATGTCGCAAACTTTTGCCGCAAGCCTCCCCGCCTCAAAGTTGGCATTATACTGCTGCTTGCCAAGTTCAACAAGGCCCGGTGACACCAAAATTTTTCTTCCTTCAAAACTTGAAAGCACTGTGAGCGCCTCTTTAAAGCCCTCAACATTTGAATTGTAACTGTCATCCAAACAAGTTACAAAATCGGTTTTTATAAGTTCCAATCGGTGAGCAATCGGCTGCGCCTGGGCAATCCCCTTAACAATTCCAAAAGCGGTTTCGCCCAAAAGATAGGCCATAGACGCGGCAACAACAATGTTGTCTATGTTCGCCTTGCCCAAAAGCTTTGTTTTGCATGAATATTCTTTTTTATCCAAAACCAAAGTGAACTCAGAGCCTTCGGAAGTGCTTGTTATGTTTTTGGCATAAGCAAAACTTCCTTCTTCGCAAACCAAATATTTTTTTCTGGAAAACCGATTGTAAAGTTTTTTGGTGGATTTGCTTTTTCCATTGAACACAACAAACTCTTTGGCATTTTCACACAACTCATATTTGGTGTTCTCAATGTTTTCAATGCTTCCAAAAGTTTGCAAGTGGCAATTTCCAATTGGGGTCAAAATTCCAAAGTCCACTCCAACAAGTTTTGCCAAAAATTCTATATCCCCACTTTGCCTCGCCCCAAATTCAACAATAAAGAAATCGTCAGTTTCTTTTAGCTGTTCAAGAATTGTTTTGCAAATTCCCATTGGAGTGTTAAAACTTTTTGGCGTGGCACACACATCAAACTCAACTTTCAAAATGTCATACAAAATATGCTTTGTTGTTGTTTTTCCAAAACTTCCTGTTATGGCAATTTTTTTGCACTTCATTTTGGCAAGTTTCTTTTTTGCCTTTTTTATAAAACTTCTTTTAATCAAATTTTCAACCGGCAGCATCACAAAAAATGAAAGAAAAATTGTGGCGGGACTTAAAATTAAAATCAAAATTGCAATCACAAATTGCAGCCAAAAAATTGGAATTAAACCAAAAATCATCAAAAAAATCGCAAATTTTAGCAAAAAATCGCAAAAAAACAGCCTTTTTATGCGTTTTGTGATGTTTAAAGGTGTTTTTTTGCCAAAGGCAAAATTTAAGTTTATCGTTTTGAAAAACATGTTTTTAAGTTTGTAAGATTCAAGTTGATAGGTTTTTATATATATTAGGTCAAGCACAAAATTCACACAAGAAAACACAAACGCATAAAGAATAAACATATTTCCTCCTTAGTTCAAAAAGTTTTTAACCGCCTCCAAAAATTCAAGTTTTCTGTCCAAAAAACAAAAGTGTCCACAGTTTGGCAGAAGCAAAAGAGTGCTGTTTTTTATTTTTTTGTTTAGACGCTTTGCCATGTAAATTGGCGTGACTTCATCCTCCTCACCAAAAATTATTAAAGTTTGCGCGGATATGTTTGGCAAAAAATCATCAAGGTGGGTGTTCACAACATTTGTGAAAATTTTTCTCATATTTGGCGAAAGAGCAAGATAATCTCGGCTTCCATATTTTGATGTGTCCAAACCCATTTTTTTCTTTATTTTATAAGTCCAAACTTTGATGTAATAATTAGGTTTGCGCTTTGGCCTCAAGCCGGCACTGTCCACAAGCACCACTTTGTTTGTTTGGCTTTTGCAAACCGCCGCAATGATAATTGCCACTCTCCCGCCAAACGAATGCCCAATAAGGTTGAATTTTTTTATTCCCAAATGTTGGCACAAGGATATGACCATGTTTGCATATGTGAAAATTGTCCAATCTGCAATGTCCTTGCTGCTCCTCCCAAAAGGCGGAAAGTCAACAAAAAGGCAACTGTCTTTTAAAACTCTGTTGCAAAACATAAGGCTGTTATGGTCGCACCCCCAACCGTGCATAAAAATGTTCACCACTTCGCTTTTGCGGTCAAAAAATCTATAAAAAATTGTTGCATCTCGAAACTTTTTATTCATAAATCCATTTTATGTAATAAATTGTTTTTTGTGAAGGATGTCAGGCAAGTCCCCCGCTCCCAAAAACAACAACACGGGCTTTTGCCCTTTCATCTTTTCAAGATAAGTTTTCAAATCTTCAAATTCTTCAAAATATTTTGCCTTGGTGTTCGATTTAAAAACCTCTTCACACAACTGCTTGCTGCTCAGCCCCTCACTTGGCTTTTCTCTTGCAGAATAGGTTTTGAAAAACAGAGGAATGTCAACATTTTTAAACACAGCCACAAAGTCATAAAGCAAACTTTGCGTTCGCGAAAAAGTGTGCGGTTGAAAAATAGTGACAAGCGTTTTCCCTCTAAAAATTTTTCTTGCCGTTGCAATGGCTTTGGCAATCTCGGTTGGATGATGCGCATAGTCACAAAACACATGTTCAAAATCTTTTGCAGCCACTTTTTCAAAGCGCGTGTGAGTTCCTAAAAAACTTTCCAAGCCCTGCTTAATCACACAATCACTAATTCCAAGTTTTTTGCAAACAAGATATGCATAAATGCAATTTTCTTTGTTAACCTCTTCGCAAAGGTGCAGGTGCAAATGCATGATTTTTTCTTTGCCTTTAAACAAATTGAAAATCAGCCCGCCCCTGCCGTCATGCCTGACATTTTTTGCCGAAAGCCCCTCAAAATTTTCAATAACAATCGCGCATCTTTTCTTAAACTTTTCAAAAGCATCTTTTTCATTTGAAAATGTTTTAAAAAAATCCATGTGTTCTTTTTCCACATTTGTCACAACGCCAATATAAGGATTTAAATACAAGAAATTGTTGTAATATTCGCACGCCTCTGTCACAAAATATTCCTGGCCGCCAATTTGAAAGTTTTGATTGTCCAAGATGCGATAGCCTCCCAAATGCAGCGTTGGATTTTTGCCAGCAACAGAAAGAATATGTTCAATCATGGCGGTTGTGGTGGTTTTTCCATGAGAGCCCGCCACAGCCACAACTTTTTGATAGCCCTCGCTTATCCAGCCCAACAGTTCCCCGCGCGGAATTATTTTTTTGTTCAAATTTTTTGCCAAAATCAAATGCTCGTCTCCGTCTTTTATTGCCGCCGAACGAACAATCACATCCGCCTTCGCAATCACCTCTTCGTTCAAGAGAAAATCCACAACAATGCCATGTTGTGACAAAATTTCCGTGCCTCGCCCCTTGCGCTCATCACTGCCGCCAACTTCAAAACCTTTTTCTTTCAACAAAATGGCAAGTGCGGACATGGAAACTCCGCCAATTCCCAAAAAATAAAACCTTTTCATAGTCTTGTTTATGAATATTTTAAAATTTTATTGTCAAATGCTTAAAATGTTTTGTAATTTTTTTTGATAATGATATAATGATAATGACCGAAAGGTTAATTTAAAAAAGGAAGGTAAAAGAACTTGAAAATTACGGACATAAGAGTTAGGATTGTAAACAACGGAAACGACAAACTCAAAGCAGTTGCTTCAATCACAATCGATGATGAACTTGTTGTTCATGACATCAAAGTGATAAACGGCAAAGACGGATACTTTCTTTCAATGCCAAGCAGAAAAACAGCCGAAGGCGAGTTTAAAGACATTGTTCACCCAATCAAAACAGAAGTTAGAGAAATGTTGAAAGAAAAAATTCTTGCCGCATATGAAGAAGCACAAAAAAATCAACAATAAACGGCAAACTAAACCACTCTAAAAAAGAGTGGTTTTTTATTTTCCAAAACTTTTGAAAAAAATATAATTTAAAATAAAAAAGAGTATTGACATCAAAAAAGATATGAAATATAATAAAAGCAGAATAATATTTCAAACAAAAGGAGAGCTGATGCGATGGGATTTTTAGACATTTTTAGAAGAGGAATAAAACGCCTGCCAAGGGATTGGCAATTTTACACAAGAACATCATCTCTGGACTTTCAAATGAAAACCAAAAGCCCTTATGAAACGTATGATGAAGAAGCGGAAAATCTCAGAATTTGTGCCTTTTCTTATATGAGAAATCACGGCGGCAGAGAACAAGGCAAAGAAAGTTTCACCTGCGTAACCTCAAAAAAATTGGTGCTTTATGCATATCATTTCGATGACGGCAGAAAAGATGACAGCGGCAGATGGATTTCAAATTGGCTTATGGTGTATTTAACCCCAGAAGAAGCAAAGAAATACACGCCAAAAGATTTTGCAAGTGAAATGTATTCAAAAAAAATAAACATAGGCATAACCTATCCAACCGGCTTTGATTTTGCAAGCAAATTTCCTGTTGTGTGGGATGATGAAAAAATTATGGAAAGCAACGACCCTTTGTTTTTAAAAAAGCATAAGAAGGCCCAGCAAAGAGATTCCTCTCTTTTCAAAAAGGCGTTTCAAAAACAAAACTTAGCTTGGCAAGCAAGCAAAAAGGAAGATGCAACTTTCCTCACAACAACCTACATCCCAGAAAAATCACGAAACAAATAAAAAAGGCGCTTATTGCGTCTTTTTTTACATCAGTTTAGAAGAATCAGAAGTTTCCACAACTTTTAAAATGTTTTCTTCCATGCCGTCATTTGCATTGAAATAGATGTAATAGGTTGCACCGTCTCTTTCGCAAACAAATTCATAACACAAAACTTGTCTGTTGTAATCAAGAGGTGCAAGCACAAGTCTGCTCCCATTGATGTCAAAAGAGGTGTCAATGTTCGCTTTCAAATTTTCTGCCTCAAATTTTGGAGCACTCAAAGTTCTCTTTGTGTGATTTGTAAAGTATGCAATCGCATCATAGCCAATCACATCACCTTTTTCCATGTCCACCTTAACTTTCACAAGGTCTGGATAAAGCACAACCCCATTTTCAGTTGGAGTGATGTTGAAAAATGCTTGCGAATTTAACATCTCATGCCAAACAACTGCCGGCTTTTCAATTCCATTTTCTTTTGCAAAATTGAGGGCAACTTTTTCGGCTTGGTCAAGTTCGATGTTTTGAACGTCACTTGCAACATTGCCACTGACAGTCAATATGTTTCCGCCAATTTTTGTAACTTGAACATACAGCCTCTTTTGGTCGGAATTTTTTATTGAAAAGTTGTATGTGTTAAACTTGCCGTCGGTTTCCCCTTCAAAATTTATGCCCGACAAATTTTTAAAGGTTTTGTCCACTTTTTGATAGGCCTCATCCTTTGAAACTTCGCTGCCTTTAAGCCCAACAATTTTTTGATTGACAACGCTGTCCGAAAATGGGCCATCATAAATCATTGAAGGATAGTCCGTGTCCGTTGTTTTAATTCCAGAAAAGTTCACTGTGAAATCGTCAATCTCGCCATTTGCGTGAGAAGATGCCTCAACAATGCTGTAACCCATAAGGATTTTTTCAGACATTTGGTTCAAATACTCTTTCATTTCACTCAGCGACTTATGCATTTCCCTTAAAGTTGAAAGGTCGCTCTCAGTTAGCGCACCACCTTTGTTAAGTTTTTCCTCCAAAACCTGAGTGTAGCCCGACATTTGATTTATAAATCTCACACTTTGCACAATGTTGTCATTTGAAAGTGGCAGCGCGGCAATGTTGGATTGCATATCTTTTGAGGCATCTGCAATTTCGCCCAGCATTTTTGCTTGATAATTCTCACTGCTTGATGCCAGAAGTTTGCTGATTTTCATGTCCGCATTGTTCACATTATCAACAAGTTCGTAGTAATTTCTCTTATAAACGCTGTCAAGTTGAAGTGAATATTCGTTGGCCTGCGACTGAGTTATTCCATATGCAATGCCAAGCCCAAGCGAGGTTGCGCCCAATATTCCTGTTGAAATTGCAAGCCCAATAACCGCACCTCTCAAACCTTTTTTGCCACTTTTTTCATGTTTTTGCTGTTTTTTTTGCGTTTTTTGCTCATTTTTGACATTATTTTTTGTGTTTTTTTGATTTTGTTCATTATTTTTCATTTCATTGTTTTCCATAACTCACCTCTAAATTGCAAACACATGGTGACCAATTGTCACAACAGTTTTCTTATTGTAAATCCATTTGTTTGTTGCTGTGCCAGCATTATAATAGTAAAGACTGCCATAAGTTGGGTCCCACCCATTCATCGCATCTCTTGCCGCATTGATTGCAGTTTGGTTTGGAGTTAAGTTGATTTGCCCATCATTAACACAAGTGAATGCCCATGGTTGATAAATCACGCCCGCAATGGTGTTTGGAAAATCTGGGCTTTTCACCCTGTTCAAAATAACCGCAGCCACAGCCACCTGCCCCGTGTAACTTTCGCCACGCGCCTCTGCGTAAACACAGTGAGCAAGAAGGTTTAAATCATTGCTTGAAGTTGTGTTGCTGTCTGTTCCAGAAAGCGACATCCCAAGCGCCTTTGCAGTTTTTGGCCCAACAATTCCATCAACTGCAAGCCCGTTTTTCTGCTGAAAATACTTAACCGCTTTTCGTGTGAGATTTCCATAAATCCCGTCAACCGTGCCGGTGTAATAGCCCCACCTTTTAAGTTTTGTTTGAACAGTTCTTGTTTGGCTTGAAGTTAGCGCTTCGGCAACTTCAACATTTATGTAGTTCAAGGCAAGAACGCTTGTTCCCGCCACGCCCATAAAGGCAAACGCAATTGCAAAGATGATTGATACAATTTTTTTCTTCATTTTTCCTCCAAAGTTTTTGATAAATAAAATCAAATTACATTAGATAGAATATCCCAAATTTTAGATTTATACTCAAAGTTTTGGAAATTTTTTGAAGAAATAAAGCAAACAGAAGGGAAAACCACACACCACCAATTCTCGCCCTTAGCGTTTCCAAGTTCAATTTTCAAACTGTCATAAACGCCTTCATCAAAAACCTGATTATCATACACGCGTGCCGGCATTTCCTCCTTTATCAAAAAAATTTTTGCGCCATAGGAAACTCCCTTTTCTTTAAGAGCAAGCCCAACAACCTCTTGTAACTTTTCAATATTGCAAACAAGATAATTTTTCACTTCATTCGAATTTTCAAAATTTTGAAGTTCTTTTTCCAAAAATGTTACAACAACATCTTTCACAAAATATTTCACTTCCTCATCATAAGAAGAATTTGAATTTGCAACCACATGAATGCGAACGCTTTCTTCTTGCGTGTTTTGTGATTTATTTCCGCCAAACAAAACAACCCCCAAAACTATGCAAGCAATTCCAAAAAATGATATTACATATTTCATAACAACCTCTCGAAAATCATTTTTGACAAGAAAATAAATAAAAAAACTCAAAAATTTGCGATTTTTTTGAGTTTTTTTTGAAAAAATAGGGGTTTTTGATAAGTTTTTTGTTTTATTGTTTTTGATAGAACACAACAATGTTCTCATCTTGCGCAAGTGGGAACGCCATATCAGGATTTTGCAAAGTTATAATTTCTTCCCTAACATTAACCGCTTTTGCAATGTCCCAAGCGCTTTGCCCGCTCTTTGCAAACACAAGTTCAATGGCACATTCGCGCTCTGGCAACTGTCCGCCTTGCTCCACGTTTGAGATTACTGCGCCATATTCATCACAGTCGCATTGGCTTCTAACTTTAACTTTTGCATCAAAGAAAAATTCTCTTCCTTTCTTAACTGCCACATCAACATCGGTCAAAATGGCGCTAACACAAACTTTGGCATTTTCGTCACACTCAGTTTTGTCAGAAACAACAAAAGGCACAACAATTTCAACACTGTTTAAAGAATTGGTTTCATCATTAAGATAAATGACATTTGTTTTTGTTACACCCTCAACAAAAATTTCGCCATCTTTGATATATGAATTTGTTATATTAAGGTTCGAGCCTCCAACAAACATAATCTTGTCAACTCTTGGCTGATTTTCATACAAGGTCAAAGTGCCGTCAATCTTGCTTTCAAAAACTTCGCCCTGACATTGTTTTGTCATTTCAAAAGAAGAAGTTGTAAGTTGCAAATCGCAGTCTGTGCTGTAAACATCAACCGCAACAACCACACTTTTTTGCGTGTATGCCGTCACAACAACCTCAACCGGCACAGAAACTTTAACATTAACACCCTTTTCAGTTGTGTCAACTTCGCATTTTGCCGAGCCCCTTTTGATGCAAGCAACTGCTTCACAAATACTCTCTCTTGTGACGCCTTCAAGTTCAACCTCTTCTTTAAAGTTCTCGGTGATATAAGATGTTTCAAAGCGGTCATTTTCGGTGAGATACAAAAGTTTTGTGATAACCTCGCCGGTAACAGAAACAAAATTAACTCCGCTTTCAACATCTTTCACGCTCACTTGGCTGTCACTTGCAATAACTTTTCTGACAGGCTCTTTGATTGAGAAATCACTTGTCACAACAAAAGTTTCTTTTGCTTGCCCAAGCAAAGTGTTAACCAAAATTTCGTCCTCTTTCACGCACATATTCTCATCACCTGTGGTGACATTGGCAACTTCTCTCTCCCCCACAAGAACGCAAGCTTGCTCACAAGTGCAGTCAAGTTTTATGTTTGAACTTGTGATGTTCTCAACGGAATAATCTTCAACCTCAACTTTAATAAAGGCCTTGTCGCTAACTTGAATATCCCCGCTTTCAAACTTTGAAGAAAATGGACAAGCCGAATTGATTGCGCCAATTTCTCCGTCAACCGTGAGATAAATGAGGCAAATATCCAAAACGCCCGTGTAGTTTATCACTCCATTCAACACTTCAATGTTTTCTGGCTCAGCGGTGTGGCAAACGGACAAAATTTTGTCAATCTCCACATTTGTTTCCAGATTGCATTCCACATTAAAAGTGGTTTTCTCCAAGCGTATTTTTTTGCTTACATCAAATTTGTTTGTTTCAAAACCCATAACCCCTCCAAATTTTCTACTCATGATATAATACTTGCCAACCCCAAAAGTTAGAACAAAATTTTGAATAAAGTTTCAAATGTTTGTCAAAAATTGGGATAAGGAGTGATTATGAGAAAGATAAATTATGGACTTGACGACATCAAGTTAAAGATAAAAAGCCTAAAAGGGCAAAACATACAAATGAGCATAAATAGAGGGCGAAAAAAGATTGAGTTTGTAACAGCCACAATAAAAGATGTGTATCCAAGCGTGTTTACAATAAAAACATCAGACGAAAAACTGCAAACCTTTTCCTATTTTGATGTTCTCTGCGGAAATGTTGTTTTCAGCGAGGAATAAACAAAAATAAGAGGTCAAGGAAACCTCTTATTTTTAACTTTTTTCTGCACAAGAACAAAAGTTTATTTATTTTGAAAATAAACCTTTTTTCTTGCGTGGATATCTGATTGCAGCTTGTGCAGCAGCAAGACGAGCAATTGGCACACGATATGGTGAGCAAGAAACATAGTTAAGTCCAACTCTATGGCAGAATTCAACAGATGATGGGTCTCCACCATGTTCACCACAAATTCCAAGTTTGATGTCTGGACGAGTTGAACGGCCAAGTTCTGCGGCAATACGAACAAGTTTGCCAACGCCATTTTGGTCGAGTCTAGCAAATGGGTCGCTTTCAAAAATCTTCTTTTCGTAATATGTGTCAAGGAACTTGCCGGCATCGTCACGAGAGAAACCAAATGTCATTTGAGTGAGGTCATTTGTTCCAAATGAGAAGAATTCTGCATATTTAGCAATTTGGTCGGCTGTGATTGCTGCTCTTGGAATTTCAATCATAGTTCCAACTTTATATTTCATGTCAACTTTGTTTTCTTTCAAAACTCTGTCAGCAGTTGTTGTGACAATATCCTTAACATATTTAAATTCAACGCTGTCGCAAGTGAGAGGAATCATGATTTCTGGAACAACATTAAGTTTGTCCTCTTTCATAACCTCAATAGCGGCTTTGATAACAGCCTCTGTTTGCATTTCAGCAATTTCTGGATATGTTACAGCAAGTCTAAGTCCACGATGTCCCATCATTGGGTTGAATTCGTGCAAACTGTTAACTGTTGCTTTAAGAGCCTCAAAAGTTAAGCCCATTTCTTTTGCAAGTGCTTTGATTTCAGAATCTTCGTGTGGAAGGAATTCATGAAGAGGTGGATCCAAGAAACGGATTGTAACAGGACGGCCTCTCATAGCCTTGAAGATGCCTTTGAAATCTTTTTGTTGCATTGGAAGAAGTTTTTTAAGCGCTTTCTTTCTCTCTTCGGTTGTTGTTGAAACAATCATTTCTCTTACTGCTGGGATTCTGTCAGCATCAAAGAACATGTGTTCTGTTCTGCAAAGGCCAACGCCCTCTGCGCCAAAGTTGAAGGCAACTTCTGTGTCACGAGGATTGTCTGCATTTGTTCTAATCATCAAATCTCTGTATTTGTCAGCCCATTCCATAATGGTTGCAAATTCGCCAGAAATTGTTGCATCAACAGTGGCAACTTCGCCATCATAGATTTTTCCTGTTGAGCCATCAAAAGAGATAACATCGCCTTCTTTATATTTCTTTCCGTTAAGTGTGAAGGATTTTCCGTCATCAGCAAATTTGATTGCAGAGCAGCCTGCAACGCAGCAAGTTCCCATTCCACGAGCAACAACGGCAGCGTGAGATGTCATGCCTCCACGAGCGGTGAGGATGCCTTGGCTGGCAGCCATACCTTCAATGTCTTCTGGAGATGTTTCAAGACGAACAAGCACAACCTTGCCTTTCTTTCCGCCTTGTTCTTTTGCTTTTTCAGCGGTGAACACAATTTTTCCGCAAGCAGCACCAGGTGATGCTGGAAGTGCTTCGCCAATAACAGTGGCTTTTTTCAAAGCGTTAGGGTCAAATGTTGGGTGCAAAAGTGCATCAAGTTGTTTAGGGTCAAGCATCAAAAGAGCCTCTTGCTCATTCAACATTCCTTCTTTCACAAGGTCAACCGCAATTTTGAGTGCTGCACGAGCAGTTCTCTTGCCGTTTCTTGTTTGAAGCATATAGAGTTTGCCTCTTTCAATGGTGAATTCCATATCTTGCATATCTCTGAAATGCCTTTCAAGTTTTTTGGAAATTTCAACAAATTGTTTGTAAACTTCTGGATTTTGTTTTTCAAGTTCGGAAATATGTTTTGGAGTTCTAATTCCAGCAACAACATCTTCGCCCTGAGCGTTCATCAAATATTCGCCATAGAAAACATTTTCACCGGTTGATGGGTCACGAGTGAAGGCAACGCCTGTTCCGCTGTCATCGCCCATGTTTCCAAACACCATGGATTGAACGTTTACAGCAGTGCCCCAGTTGTATGGAATGTCATGCATTCTTCTGTAAACATTTGCTCTTTCATTGTCCCAAGAACGGAACACAGCCTTAACTGCTTCAATAAGTTGTTCTCTTGGTTCTTGTGGGAAGTCCTTCTTTTGGCTTTCCTTATAAAGTTTCTTGAAGAGTTTAACAATTTCTTTCAAATCGTCAGCAGAAAGGTCTTTATCATATTGAACGCCTTTCTTTTTCTTTATGTCGTCAAGAATTCTTTCATATTTAGATTTGTCTTGTTGCATAACAACATCGCTGAACATTTGGATGAATCTGCGATATGAGTCATAAGCAAAACGAGGGTTGTTTGTAAGTTTTGCAAGCCCTTCAACAACGGTGTCGTTAAGACCAAGGTTTAAGATGGTGTCCATCATGCCTGGCATGGAAACTCTTGCGCCCGAACGAACAGAAACAAGAAGTGGATTTTCAGCATCACCAAAAGTTTTTCCTGTGATTTTTTCAATTTTGGCAAGGTTTGCCTCAATTTGTCCAAGAATTTCGTCATTGATTTGACAGCCATCCTCATAATATTTTGTGCAAGCCTCTGTTGTGATTGTGAAGCCTTGTGGAACAGGCAAACCAATTTTTGTCATTCCTGCAAGGTTTGCACCCTTTCCGCCAAACTTGGCTTTATCTTTGCCATCGGCCTCTTTAAATAAGTAAACATATTTTTTCATAAAACATCTCCTTTAAATTTATGTCACACATATTATAACAAAAATCGTCCGCAAGTGGCAAACGATTTTGCAACAAAACACAAAAATAAAAGGATAAATTTTTATTTTTATTCAACCACGCTTTCTATATATTCAAGAAGTTGTTCTTTTCCAAAAAGGTTTTCACTGGAAAATGGCATAACAAGTTCTTTTCTCACGCCAAGATTTCTTGCAATCATGGTGCACGCCTGAGGAATTTTGCTTTTGGCAAGTTTGTCCACCTTTGTTGCAACAATAACATATGGAATTTGATAGGTGTTTAAAAACAAGAGCATTTGCTTGTCGAGTTCGCTTGGCTGATGCCTGCAATCAACCAGCACAAACACGGTTTTAAGATTTTTGGAGTTTAACAGATATTTTTCCATAAGCCCCGCCCAATTTGCAATATGCGCCTTGCCCGTTTTTGCATAGCCATAGCCCGGCAAATCCACAATCTTAAAAAGGTTGTTTATCAAAAAGTAATTTATCATCTTTGTAAGACCGGGTGTTGAAGAAGTTTTTGCCAAGTTCCTTTGCCCAACAAGTGCGTTTATGAGAGAAGATTTGCCCACATTACTTCTGCCCACAAACGCAATTTCAACCATATCATCTTTTAAAATTTTGCTTTCCTCAACAACGGAGGTCAAATATTTTGCACTTGTTATATTCATATATTTATTATATCAAAATCTAAAACATTTTCAAAATAAAAAACGGATTTTAAAACCCGCTCTTTAACAATTTGATGATTTTTTTGAATTTTTCTTCTTCAGCGTTCACAGCAGAATTTATGCTTCCGCGAAAGACAACAAATTTTTGATATATAAATTCGGTGATGAAATTTATTATCATTGTCATGGCCATAACCAAATAGCTGTTCACTCCCACTCCAACCATTGCCACGCCCCACCAAATTGAAAGTGGGGTAAAAACCAGATAAAAGCCAAAAGTTTCAAGCATGGCAAGAGGAACATTCTTGGCGGATTTGAAGGTCCATTTTCTGTTTATGGTGAAGTTCCAAATAACCGAAAGCGCAAGTGAGATGAAATATGCATAGCCATAATATCCCCAAGTGTATTCAGCGGCACGTTCAAAAGTGAACACAAATTCGTTTAGAATTGTAAAGGACACAATTTGGATTATTCCTGCCGAAATTGAGAACAATGTGAATTTTATTGCTTGAAAAACATCTTGCTTTTTCACTGTTTTTCTCTTACAACCCATTTGTCATTTTCAAAGAATAAGTCTTTTCCAGGAGTGAGTTCTCGGGCAATTCTTTCATCGCCATAGCCACAATCTTGAATTTTATACCATTCGCTGGCAACACGTTTGGATGTTTCATACACTCTTTGTGTGAGGTCCTCAATTTGCGCTCTTTCATCGCCCTTTGTTTTGTCTGCAAACACAGGCTCGCACATTGCAAAATACACTTTATACTTAAACTTTCCGTTTCTCTTTTGTTTGCGTTTAAAAAGCGCAATCATAGGAAGCACAGGAACATTGTTTTTCACAGCCATTGAAAATGCGCCGCGTTTGAATGGCCTTATTTCACGATAATATGGCCAAAGTGCAGCCTCAGGATTATACAGCACCGGCTTGTTTTGGCTTAAAAGTTCGCTGATGTCCTCATTAAACTTTTTCATGCCCGACAAACTATCCGCTGGCAAAGGTATTCCCCCAAGCGAACGAAGGAAGAAGCCAATGGCTGGCCTTTTTATGTTTCGGGAAAGCGTTGTGTAATAAATTTTGCGGTTGCTGAAAACGTTTGTTCCAATGCTTAAATCGTCATACATATGAACGTGATTGCAAGTTATGATGAAAGGTTTTCCTTTAAGTGACTTTCTGTGTTTTGAGCCAAAAATGTAACATTTATATTTTATTGAAAGAAATGGCCCAAAGATGCATATTGCAAGTGCCCTAAAAGTTGCTGCCCACATGCGAAAAAAAATATTGCGAGGGCGATACGCATATTTATCATCAAACTTAACGTCTCTTTTTTCATTTTTTATTTCAAGAATGTGGTCGTCGGGATTATCTGGCCTTTCAATGCCATCTTGGTCAATCATAAATTCTCCTTGATAGTTATGCTTAGCAGTTTTATTTTACACTATTATGAATTAAAAAGCAAGTGTTTTTATGAAATTTTTCCGCCCACATCAACATATTTTGCGCACATTCAAAGCTTTGGAAATCATATTAAAGATTGGAGGCAATATGAACAACTATTTTGGAACAGATGGCATTCGCGGAGAATATGGAAAAAATTTGAATTTTGATTTGGCGTTTTCTGCGGGGAACGCTCTCACACAAATCAAAAAATCGCCCAGAGTTGTTATTGGTCACGACACAAGAGTTTCCGCCGATGCAATAACTTTGGCAGTTAGCGGAGGCATTGTTGAAGGCGGAGGAAACGTTACGCTTGCAGGCACAATTCCAACCGCTGGAATATCCTATTTAACTGAGAAATATAACTTTGATTATGGCGTTATCATAACCGCCTCCCACAACCCACCAGAATACAACGGGATTAAAATTTTTGACAGCAAAGGCAGAAAACTTTCAGACAATGAAGAAGAGTTTTTGGAAAACTTTTTTGAAAGCACTCACCACTGCGCTCAAACGGGAAGTTTTTCTTTTGATGCCAAATTGGAAGAGGAATATATAAATCACCTCATTTCAAGCACAGATGCTTCTTTTGAAGGGCTTTGCGTGTGTTTGGATGCCAGCAACGGTGCAAGTTACAAAATTGCGCCAAAGGTGTTCAAAAGTCTTGGGGCAAAAGTTTACAAAATTGCTTGCCGAAATGACGGCAAAAACATCAACACAAACTGTGGCTCATTGCACATTGAAAATCTTGTGAATGCGGTTAAAAAAACGGGCGCAAAACTTGGCTTTGCCTATGATGGCGATGCCGACAGAGTTTTGGCTGTGGATGAAAATGGAGAAATTTTTGATGGCGACAAACTGCTTTACATTTTGGCAAATTTCCTAAAATCGAATGGTGAATTATATGCCAATTCGGTGGTTGGCACAAGCCACACAAACAGCGGAATTATGGTTGGCTTAAATCGAAACAAAATCAACTTAATTCGCACAGATATTGGCGACAAATATGTTATTGAAGCAATGGAAAAAATGAATTTAATGCTTGGAGGCGAGCAATCTGGGCACATAATCATTCGCAAATACGCACAAACGGGAGACGGAATTTTAACCTCACTAAAAATTTGTGAAATTATAAAAAAGACGGGCAAAACGTTGTCACAACTTTTTGATGCCAAGATGCTTTCACAGGCAAACATAAACATGGTTGTTAAGGACAAAATCAAAGTGATAAACAATGAAAATCTAACAAATTTAATCAACAAAATTGTCAGCGAAATTTCACCCGCCGGAAGAGTTTTGGTGCGTGCCAGCGGAACAGAGGACAAAGTGCGCATAATGGTTGAGCATCCCGTTCTTTCAACTGCCACCGCCCTTGCCAAACAAATTCAGGACTTAATCTTGCAAATTTAGTGTTTTCGTTTGGCTTCACACCCTTCCAAATTAAAAATTTCAATAAAAAAGAGGTTTCACACCTCTTCCATAAGTTTTAAAATTTTGTCGAATTGTTTGTTCTCATGCTTGTTGAAATTGTCTCGCAAGCCATTTATCTCGTCCATTTCATCTTTATTTTCAAAGAAATCAAAAAACTTTTGCGTTGGGACAAGCCTATATTCTCTGCCATCTTTTTTGGACTTCTCTTTTGAAAGAAAGCCTTTATTCATCAAAGTTTTAATTTTGTAGGTGGCATTTGGCGAAGAAATGTCCAAAAATTGTGCAAATTCTGTGATTGTCGGCTTGTTCATAAGATAGATACATTCAAGGCAAAGGTATTCAGTTGTGGTTAAACTTTCACCGTTGTCTTTGATTTTCTTAAACATGCTTTTGTATAGCATCAGTTTAATTTTTTTATATAGATTGCCAAATTTAAACTTAATTCTCATACATCTCTCTTTAACGCCTAATTTTAACATTTTTATTTTTTAAAACCAAACAATTTTCACACTTTTTCCTAAAATTTAATTTTTTCACCGTATTTTGGCACAATCACGGCAATTTCTGGATGCTTTTTATGCATGGTTTCAACAAATTTTTTAACATCCACTTTCCCCGTGATTGGTGGAAAAGCATCGTCAAAATGGTCCAAAAGAACCGTTTTTGGCTTAATGGCTTCAATTATCGGCAAGGAATATTTAAGCATATTCAGCCTGCCCTGATAAGGCCAAATGAGGATGTCAACATTTTGGGGCAACTTCGCCCTCTCATCAAAGCCCGCAGAGCCAAAAAGCAAAATTGTTTTGCCCTCCGCTTTCATTTCAAATGCCAAAATGTCGCCGCCCATTCTAAAATTGTTATGTTCTTTCAAAATCTTAAACGCCCGCTTAAACTCCCACAAAAAGAGTATTCTTGCAGCAGTTTTTAAAATAATTCCAACATCGTTTCTAACATGAAAAGTCCTGTGCGTTTTTATTTGCGTTTTGGCAGTTTTCACTTCATCGTGCGGACACAAAATTTCCACTTTATTGTCCACATCCACGCCTTGAGTTTCAAGACGAAGATAGGATGTTGGCGTGCCATAAAATTTGGCGTTTGTTTTAGTTAAAATTTCCGGCAAATCTCTCAAATGGTCAAAATGAGGATGTGTGTTAAATATGTAATCCACATCAGTAAAGGTGCTCATGTCCGTTTTTTCAAGTTTTTTGTTCATGCGAAAAAATGGGTCGAAAAGTATCTTTTCTCCGTCCACTTCAATCAAAATGCTTGCAGTCCCAAACCAAGTTATGTAGCCCATACATTCATTATAGCATAAAAAAAGTTTAAACCAAAATGATTTAAACTCCTTCTGTTTTCTTTATCAAATCCAACAATCTTTCAAAGGTGGTGTAGCCACTTGCCGTGTTGAAATGTCCGCATTTCTCTTCGAAGACCATCTTCGCGAGAGAGCCGCGCAAAACTGCCAACGGAGTGCAGTTTTCGTTTGGCGCGAGGCCAAAAAATCAAGCGTCAATGCGATGCTTTTGTCCAAAGGACAAAACGAGCCCTCAGCGCAGATTTTTTTTGGTAGTCCCAAGGGGAATCGAACCCCTGATTCCGCCGTGAGAGGGCGGCGTCTTAACCGCTTGACCATGGGACCACGCTTTGTAATGATAGCACTTTTTTTCAAAAAAAGCAATGATTTTCACAATTTAATTTGGAAATATTTGCATTTCCTGCTTTTTAATCCAATATCAGCCGTTAAATTGGTCAATTTTTTATTAAAAATAAAAAACACCGACAAAAAAATCAGTGTTCTTTATTTTTCTATTTTTTAGAATGTTAAAGCGCTCTTCAAATTGGATTAAGCATTAAAAATTGCTTTGAAGCTTTTACCAAATTTGAATTTTGGCACTTTGCAAGCAGCAACCTTAACAGTTTTCTTTGTGAGTGGGTTGATTTTTGTTGTTGCTTTTTTGCTTGCAAGTTCAAAAGAACCAAATCCTGGGATTTGAATTTTGTCGCCTGTTTTCAAAACTGCAACGATTGTGTCAATCATAGCATCGAAAACAACGCCTGTGTCCTTTTGTGTGCAATTTGCTCTTTCAGCCACTGCTTTAATGAATTCACCTTTGTTCATAAATTTCTCCTTTTTCTTTTTTATTGCATAATTCATGCTATTTTCATATTAGCACAAATTTATTTATTTTCCAAACGATTTTACGCTATTTTGCAAAAAATTTCTCAACTTGACTGAAATAAAATTTAATAACTTCCCAAAGGCGATTGGCAAAATTATAATTTCTAACAATAACATCTCCTCTTCCCACAATTTTGGATGCATCTTCAAAATCGGCAGCCATCATGCTGTCATCGCTGTTTATGCGGTTGTCCCCCAAATAGAAAAATTTGCCTTTTGGAACTTCCACAAAAACAAGCCCATCCTCCGCAATGAAAATGTCTTCACGAGAAAATGTTCCTGCACCAATCTTTTCAAGGTCACCGTTATTTAACTTCAAATAATTCTTAACAAAATTTTTCGTGTAGGAATAATCTCCAATTTTAATAAAGTCAAGTCCGTTATTGTTTATTGCTTTTAAATGGCTTGACCAAAGGTCGCTTTTTGCATCAATCTCTTTTCCAACCTCTCTTCCGCTTATGCGATAACCATTTTGAGAGCCGTCTTCAAGCAGCATTGCGCCCTCATAAGTTGTTGGGTCTTCTTTATTGGGTATTCTATAAAAATGCACAACTCCCGTGTTGTCAAACGCAATTGTCATCAAATCGCCCTCGCCCGCCATGTATCTTTTAACCACGTTCCTCTCTTCTTGAATAACAATAATGTCAAACGCTTTTGGCTTTGTGCTTTTGTCAATATACACGGCATCAAAACACTTGTCTTGCGTGCCTGATGCGGTCTCGTCACCAATTTGAACATTGAAAGTTGGCATCATGGAAGGACCGTGAACTTCATAAAAACCATGCGTGGTTACAAAAACGGTATACCACGTGAAAAATATTGCAAAGAAAATCAAAAGGATGTAAAGGGTGATGTGAAATGTAAGATACAAGGCAAGGCTTTTTCCTTCCCTCTTTTTCTTTTTTTCATTTAGTTGAATAAAATCACCACTAAATTTGCTCATCTTCTCTCCTTGCAAAATGACAACCACAATAGTTTTGCCTATACAGTTCCAACTCCTTTGAAAGTTGTATGCTTCTCAAATATCCATCTTTTTTCTTGAAATTTTCGCTTAAAAAGTCAATTTTTTTGATATTTTTGATGTTTTCGCCAATTTGATTGATTAAAATTGTGTTTTTGTGTGGGCTGACTGACAATGTTGTTGCAAACAAATCAAAACCATTTTCCTTTGCATATTCCGCAGTTTTGTTAAGGCGAAATTCAAAGCACTTACTGCATCTTGCCCCGCCCTCTCTTTCTTCTTCCAAGCCTTTCACAAACAAAAGCCAAGCATCATTTTCATATTCCCCTTCAACAAAAGGTATTCCAAAATGCTTGCAAACTTTTTGTTCTTCTGCCTTCCTTTTTTCATATTCCTCTCTTGGCTCAATGTTTGGATTGTAATAAAAAAGCGTGAGGTCATATTCATCTTTCAACCTCTCAATCACCACAGTTGAACAAGGTCCGCAGCACGAATGCAACAACAGTTTCTTTTTCACATCCCAATTTTACTTAAAACATTTTGTTTTGTCAATCTATTCACGACAAAATTTTCACAGCATAAAGCATAACCTCATTTATTTGCGGATTTTTAAGCCGATAGGTTAAAATTTTGCCTTCCCTTTTAAACTCCACCATGTTTTGGTCTTTGAGTGTTCGAAGTTGATGCGAAATTGTTGTTTGATTTATCCCAAGAATTTTTGAGAGGTCGTTCACGCACAAATCTTTTATTGAAAGTGCCGACAAAATTTTTATTCTGGTTTGGTCAGAATAGTTTTGAAAATACGCCGCAAGCCTGTTTACGCTTTCGTCATCCGGGATTAAATCCTGCACTTCAAACTTGCAACTTTGGGAAATTTTTAACAATTTATTCATAAAATCCTCACTTTTTGCACCCTTTTTAATTTGTTATCATATGTAAAATTGTAACTTCTCTACAACAACTATTTTGACTTACAAAAGAAAAAAAGTCAAAGGGTTGAGAGCCCTATAATTGACTAAAAATGTTATATTTTGTCAAAAGGGGGATTTTTTATGTCAAACGAATTTTTGTGGGTGTTTTTGCTTTCTGTTTTAAGCAGCAACAATGACACAAATCTTGCAACCAACACAAACATATTGCTGTTGCTTTTGCTTGGGCTTGCGAACAACAACAATAACAACAACTTCCCAAGCACACAAGGTTGCGGCTGTTTTAGAAACTTCACATAATAAAAGCAACAAAATTACAATGAAAAAAAGGCAAATCGCCTTTTTTTGTTATAATTGAAATTTATTGTTGTGATATTGCACATTATCTTTTGCCAGCTCCATAACAGAATCCATCATAAATGAACTGTTTTGCTCAATGCCGCTTAAAAGTGTAACTGAAAGAAAATTGTTTATAAATGAACGAGAATTTTCGATCATCCTTTGATAGTGATTAAATTTTGCTGGAGTCAGTTCAACTTCTTTTACTTTTAACCTTGCACCGCAAACCATTTCCATATCAAATTCATCTCTTTCGTCAAAACCTGGCTCTGCAACTTCTCCACAATAGCCGTCACGACTGTCTTTCACAAGAGTGTAATCGCTTGGGAAGACATCTCTCCCAATGGCCGCTTTCAAAAAAGAAATGCCTTTGCTTGGCTCATAATGCCCAGCAAAATAATGATTGAACTCAAGATTTTTAAGTCCTGCCACATCATCTTTAATAAGGCCATAGCAATGTCCATCGTCCTCGCAGAACATTATTCCAGTCCAAATTCCCATTTCTTTGTCGTTAATTGAAAATCCATCATGCGTGTGCCAAACACATTCAAGTTCATAAGTTTTTGTCATGTTCGCCTCCAAACCTTGCCCAATTATAACCTTAAAACATCTTTTTGTCAATATGAAATTTTGCTTAAATTTTCAAAATAAAAGAAAAAATTATTAAAATTAGCAAAAAAAATAAAAAAACACACAAATTTGTGTGCTCTTTAGGCTTGTTGCAACAGTTCTGTGCGTTCTTTTAGGATGTTTGCATCAATAAATTCATCAATGTTTCCGTTCAAAACTCCGTTTAAGTCATAGGAAGTGAGGTTCACGCGGTGGTCTGTCACCCTGCCCTGAGGATAGTTGTAAGTGCGAATGCGTTCGTTTCGATTTCCTCGCCCAACTTGGCTTTTTCTGTTCGCATCATATTCGCTCATCTTCTGCTCTTGATAATAGTCATATAGTTTGGAACGCAAAATGTTGAAAGCCTTCTCTTTGTTTTTAAGTTGCGATCTCTCATCTTGGCAAGTAACAACAAGGTTAAGAGGAAGATAAGTGATGCGAATTGCGGTTTCAACTTTATTTACATTTTGCCCGCCAGCACTTCCTCCGGTATCTCTTCCCCCGCTGCCAGATCGACCACATGGACTTCTCCGCTGTCCA
>CANRFP010000005.1 GCA_947629895.1 uncultured Clostridia bacterium
CATATCCTTGGTCATAAAAATTTGTTTCGGCCGAAATTGTGCAGTTTTTAATTTCGGCATTGGAGCCATAGTTCTTTCCAACTATGCCGCCAAAGGCAAGAATAACCGTTTCGTGGCGAGCCCCCTGAGCACAGAAATTGCTACTGAAATTTTTAAGTTCAACATTTTCAATGTGCCCATTGTTCTCCATTGCCAAACCCGCAAGAAGAATGTTTGTTCTAAACCATTTTGACCATTCTTTTTCATTTTCAAATTCAAATTTAACATTTAAGTTGAGAGCTGAAATTGAGCTTGAAGTTGACAAAATTTCAAACAATGCGCTGCCTTTGGTGAAGTTGCTTGTTTGTTGCCCAGACAAGTGAAATTTTGTGTCCGCTTCCGCCACAACAATTTGATTTGTAAGGTCGGCAACATTTTTTGAGGTGTAAGTTATTGTGTGATTTCCGCCATTGATGTTTCCATCAAATGTGCCCTTAAACAAAAACCCGTCAATTGTGTATGGTTTTTCGTCAATGGTGGTTAAATCAATGTCCTCTTTGATTTCAAAATAATAAGTTTTTCCTTCGCCTATCACAACCTCTTTGCCTTCTGTTGTTGTGTAAGTTGTGTTTTCTCGCGTCATACGATAGCGAATGTTCATAAATTGCTTTGCGCTTGTCACTTGATAAGGATTTTCCTTTGTTCCATCACCACCCTCAAAAAGATTGAAATTGGCAACCGCTAACAAACCACCAACCTCATAGTCCTTTTTAACTGATTGAAGGCTGTTTTCGTTTCGTTTAATCCTTATTGAAAGTTGAATTTTGTCGCTTATTTTTGCTGGCGCATAGTAGTGATTATAAGTTGTTATATTGTATTCTTCAAGCACTTCATCATCACTTCCAAGATAAGAAACTTTAACAAGGAAAAGTGGATAGGAAATGTTGTTTTGGTCAACCTTATAATATTTGTCGCCTTGAACAATAATTGAGTTTTCGTTGTTTTCAACTTCAATTTTAAACACTTCTTTATCTTCAAAAAGTTTGGTCACAGCTTGGCCTTCTGCATCTGTGACATTAAACCAGCTTTCAGAGATGTTTCGTTTGCTGTTTGTGTAAACATCAAAGTATCTCCTCTCTTGCCCATCCTTGGTGCTTATTTTTAAATCTGGGTCATATGAGATTTCAACATATCCATCTGTGTCTGGAGAGTTTGTGATGTAAATTCTTCCAACTGAAAGATAAGACATTCCCTCTGCCTGCATTAAAGGTGATTCATAAATTGCAACAGTATCGTTAAGAGTCCATCCTTTTTCAACTTGGTTTAAAGTTTCTGGTTTCTTTAAGGAAAAGTTGTCATAATTCCAAGTGAACAAACCTTTTTCAGCCTCCCACGAAATTGAGCAATCTGCCGGCCATGGCATACGTTCAAGTTCAAACTTCTCGCTGACATCACTCGTGAGTTTGTTTGAGCCTTCACCCTCCACGTTTTCGTCTTCAACATAGAAGGAAATTTTAACAATTATGGATTGCGTGTCGGAGGCTTGAGTGTCACTTATTTCAACAAAACCCACATACTCTTGTTCAAAGTTGCTTGGTCGTTCAAAAACCCCCATGTTGCTGTTTGTGATAATCAAAAGCTTGGTTTTTTCTCTGTTAAATGTGAAATCTTGTGCCCTTGTTGTAAATTCCACTTTAAGTTGAACTAAAACATTTTGATGCGTTTCAAAATATTTTGAAAGGTCAAGCGTTTCATACACCGGTGTGGATATTATTTCATAATCGTTTTGTGTTAAAGTTGCAAGTTTTTCAATGTCTCCAACATATTCGCTTGCAAATGAAGTTATTTGATTTTGTATAGGTTCGCTTCCTGGCGCAACATACACTTTGAGATGATGCGTGCCACTTGTAAGCAAAATCTTGTCTTTGCCAACTTCGCCAACATTTTCAACAAATGTAACAGTGAAGGTTAATTCCTCTTGTTGAAGTGTGTATTGTCCTGCAATCTCGTTTTCTTTTTCATCTGCCACAATAAATCTGTAATAAAGTGAGAAGTTGTCGGTTGTGATTGATGTGTCGGAAACAGTGTAAGTCCATGTAAGCCTGCCGTTTACAATCTTCAAAGAGCCTTTATCAATTTCTTTGATTCTTGTTATATCATCCTTTGGCGTGCAGCTGCCCATTAAAACTTTATAGCCGTTGTTTTCTTGATATTCTGGTGAGCCGTATGCAAATCGACCATCTATCAAAGTTTTGTAAGCCTCGCCGGCTGGGTGTGTGGTTGCCACAGTGAGTGACAACGCTTGTATGGTTGCTTTTGTGTATAGTTCTCTGCCTTGATTTTCATAGTCCAAAATTTTTTGTGTCTTTTTAACATTGTTAAAGTCAAATTCTGCTTCTGTGGTGTAATATACAAATTTTTCGCTGACATTCGTTTCACTGTCATCAGCATTGCTCTTTGCATACATCTCAATGGTGACACGATAAACGATTTCAGCATTTGGAACAAGTTCAACACTTTCTGGCTCAGCCACCTTCGTTCGTGATGTAACTGGTGTCCAAACCAATTTACCGTCTTTAACTTGGATGTTTGTAACATCATTAAGCATGCTTGCCTTAATGTGCCCAACCGTTTTATTGCCCGATTCACCTCCTGCGCTATCTTCGTCAGCCCTAACCTCACTTCTAACTGCAATTGCATTTTTGCCAGAGCCTTCACCAAATTTGATTTGTGTGATGTAATAGTCTTTTCCCTCATTTGTTTTGTCATAGGTGAAACCAGCATCGCTGCCAAGCATATACATATAAAATTCTTCCGCTTTTTCCTCGGTGCTCTTATAGTCATAATCGGTGTATGGGATGTCTGTGTTTTCGTCACCCTCTTCGTCTGGCTTTTCCATTCCTGTTTTGCCCACTTCATAGGTGTTTACAGTTCTTCCTCTCAAACCAATCTCTCTGTCATCCACCAAGGTTTTTGACATGGTTAGCATTTTTTCTTCATCATAGGAAGCATCGTTATAAACAACATAAACAAACATATTATCCTTTGTTGAATAACAGTTTTCAATCGAAACGCTGTGGTCTGGCGTGAAGTTGGCAGACCCATCATAGCCCAAAAGTCCAAATTGTGTGGAGAGTGTTGGAGAGTGAAGCTTTAATATGTTGTTTATTCGATAAACTGAACTATCAACAGTTATGACATTTCTTGCATTGTCAATTTCGCCTTTGACAACAAATTTAACATAATCATAAAGTCCGTCCGCTGCCCCTTCCAAAGCAAAGGATGCGCTTACACTATTTTCATCTGCCCCAACATCTTCATCTTCCTCTTTGCTTGTGTCAGTTGCTTTTTTGTAAATGACTTTTGTGTCTCTTCCTGCTGTTGGCTGCCAAACAAAAGTTCCGTCAGTTATCCTTATGCTTTCATCAAAACTTAGGAAATCCACCGTAAACACTTCTGACTTACTTGAAACAGAAAGATCATTGCCCACAGCAAAAATTTGCATTTCATACGCTTTTGGGTCCAGCCTATATTTTCCAAGCACAGAATTTCCTTCGTTGAGGTTGAGGTAGAACATAAAGTATCCCGTGCCATTTCCATTTTCGTCTCCGTTCACGCCCGTGACATAAACTTTCACATTTGTTTCAGCTTGTGGAATGGTGTATTCTTTTGGTGCATCAACCATAAGCATTGACCACGCATCATCACTTCCTGTTATATCAAAAACATATTCTCCAAGACGAATTTTATAAGCTTTTGCATCTTCTTCTGTGATGCCGCCAGCAGTTTGTGTGTAAACTTGACTTTTTGCAAATATCACTTTAAAAGATGTTTGCGCTTTATCTGTTGGGTGGTCAACTTTTGTTGCTGCAACAACAGGTTGATTGTTCACATAAAGTTTGTTTTTGTTTTTATCTTCACTTGGTGCCGCATTTGTAAATGGATACCAGCCCGAACTCAAACTATCTTTTCCGCCAAGCAGACAATACTTCAACGAATAAGCGCCTGTTTGAATTTTTTCAAACTCATCATCAAAAACGCTTCTTCCAGATGCAATTCCGTGTTTGCCATTTTCAACTGCTGTAATAAAATCTTTTAAGGTGTTTGCAAGTGCATCGTTTCCGGTGAGATTTTGTATCACTTCGTTCAATCTTTTCAATATTTCTTGGCCTTTTTCTGTTTTGAATAGGTCTTGAAGCAAAATTGTGGCATCAAAGTTTTTGATTGTGCTCATGGAAGCCCCACCATCAACTTGCGAAATAAACTCAAAACTCATAATCACACTGCCATTGATTATGTCTTTCATTGTGAAGGTGAAAGGAATTTTAAACACTTGTTTTGTTAACTTGTCGGCAAAATCGGTGTATGAGTTTTCAAAATCTGCCAAAACTGCATCCACAAAGTCAGAATTTTCCCAGCCGATTGACAGCACGCCTCCCGACAACTTAATTTCATTTGTGATTTCATTTTTGATAACTTCCACAGGAGCGCCTTCATTGTTTGAAACAAACGTTCTTGATGAGGAAATTTCAAACGCATTTTCGCTCACGCCTTGAACCGCCAAATAATATGTTCCGCCAACCCCGGCAAACTGAGATGCGTTAAAGTATGTCACATAAGATGTGAACAAGCTGAAGTTTTTAAATTCTGTGCCTTCTGTCAATTCCTCTATAAAGTAAATTTTATAGAATTGCGTTTTGTCTCCGCTTCCACTCCATCTAAGGTCTCCACGATTTAGTGTAAGCGAGCCTGCTTGTGCACCTTCAAGCCTTACAAAATATTCGCTTCCATCACTTGGCTTTGGAACATACCAATCGGCAAAGGTGATTTTGCCATTCTCTTGTGTCAGTTTTGAAATTTCAATCTTGAATTTTCCAATAAGCTTCAATTGTCCCGAAACATCTTCTGCCTCAAATCTTTCAAAAATTTGCGTGAGGTTGAGTGCAAATTCTTTTGTTTCATCTGTTTTTTCAGAGGCATAAGCGCTGTTTTTTGCGCTATCTGCTGTTATAAAAGTGATGTATTCTGTGTGTGCATCCGTTGTCATATCTGTTATTCTAACGTTGAAGCCAAGAGTTTTGATTTCACCCTCATCCTTGTCCTCAAACACAGCAAACGTGTTGATGTAGTCCTCTTTCAAAACAGTGTCCTTAACATTTTTGCCAAGTTTCACAATTTTGCCTTCCACAGGGTCAACAAAATTTAATATAAATTTATCATACACTTTTGCAACAATGCTCTCTTCTGGAACCGTTTGCTCTTCGTCCTCTGTCACGTCCTCCCCAGAAGATGGATTCTTTGCATTTGAATATGCCCAGAAATATATTGTTTTTTCGCCCGTCAAGGTTCCACCGGCAAGCTTTTTCAACTGCGTAACAAGTGTTGAAATTGCATAAACAAATCCAACATTTTCTTCGCTTTGAAGGGTTGAAGGCTCAATATTTATCTCCACAACATTTGCATCATCTTTGAAAATTTCTTTATTTTCAAGTCCGGCATAAATTGTGTAACCTTCTTCTGCACCCAAGAAAGTGAAGAACAAATTCTTTGGCTCCAATTCGCTTATCACAATGTCTTTTATTCCGTTTGTGAATATGAATGGCTTGCTTTCAAGCCCCAACGAAGACAAAGCAAAGGCTTGTCCATCATAGGCTTTTCCAACTTGTGCTTCTTCGCCCTCAACAGTGGCAACAACAACTGTGAATTTCACAACATTTTCATCAAGTTCTTCAGTGTTAAGTTTTGTTTGAGTAAGATTTTTCCATCCATAAGGCGCAACTGGTTCTTCCAATTCTGGCTTTGTGACATATTTTGATAATAAGACATATTTTATCGTGTAAAGCCTCTGTGTTTCTGGATTGTTTTTAATGTTAACAACGCCTTTGCCGTCAACAAAAATGTCCTCGGAAACAACTTCCTGCGCAATAACTTTCACTTTAAACTCATATTCAAGTGAAACATCTTGTTCTTCGTTAGTTGGCACAACCACAATTGTGATTATCATCTCATAGCCGGCTTTAAGCTCTTCCGCTGTAACCTTTCCTTGATTCAACAATTTTTCATAATTGTCGCCAAAGAGTTCTTGTGCTGTTATCTGCGTGCCTGTGATTTCTGTGTTGTATTCATAAATTTCCTCGCCACGCGTGCCATCTTCACTCTTGTAAAAACTAAATTGATATTCTTTTGCGCCCGAAATTCCTGTCCAAGAGAAAGTAAATTCATGCAATGCTCTTTTCATATACACTGCGGTGACTGGCGATATCCTCTTTAAAACCAACTCATGATTAAATTCCACCGATGGCAAATAGCCTTCTTCTGTGGCATAAATTTTTAAGTTGTGACCTTCATCTTTCCAACTGTTAGGAGACACAAACGCATAGTTGTTTGCGCTTGTAAGTTCTTGACTAAACTCTTTGGAAGGGCCCTCTTCTTGTGTTTCCTCATATTTTACTATATATTTCGTTCTTTCAGAATTGAGTTCTGTGGCTCTATTTAATCTAAATCCATTAACAGTTTTTTCTATATAATCAGCATCTGGAATTGATTTCAAAACATTAAAATCTGCTTTTAACACCTCTTTTGATGGCAAAATGTATCTTTCTGATTCAAAATATTTTATAAACGCTGAAACAGAAAGAGTGCCGCCTTGTTTCATGTGCTCTTCAAAGAAATCCGTTAAATCTATGTTTGACCAATCATTCAAATTGGTGTCACCTGTTTGAAGTTTGTAAACTGTGCCGCTTGACCCATTTGAATTGTATTCCAATTTCAAAACCACGCCGCCATTTGCTCGATTGTCAAAAATGCCGCCATCATTTGTTGTCACTGGAAGAGTTATCTTTAATTTGTGTGAAAGTTCCCCGTTATCATCGGCAAAACTCAGCCCAACAACTTTTCCCGCTCTCAAAATTGGTGTTTTCAGTGTTGCTGATGGAATTTTGTCCGCCGTGCTTGATATTGCTTGAATTTTAAGCTCTTCAACATCGTCAATCAGAATTAAATAATCTTCTGCATCAATTGAGAAAGAGTATTCATAAATCCCGCCTTCCTCATTTTCGCCAGAAAGCGTTCTTGCCGCTTCAATTTCAGTGTCTTTAATGAAAACTTTAAATTGTGCGCTCTCGCCATAGTTTCCTTTGAAGGTGACTTTCATTTTGGCGTTTTGCGCATCTTCAAAGGTATCTTTATTTGTATGCTCAAACTCAACCTTGCTGATTTCTGGCATTTTTAATTTTGTTATGGTGATATAATCGTTTGAGGTTTGTTGCTTATATATATAATAGTTATATTCTTCAATTTCTGTTATATCATTGTTTAACAATGCTTGCTTGTCACTGTAATAAATTGTTGAGCCATAGGTGTATGATGTTTGAGGCTTGATGTGTGCCACAAGTTGCATCTTCAAAGTGCCCTCATATCCAGCCAAATTTTCAGCAAGTTCAGTGAAAACATTAACTTTGTTTGCGGTTGTTTTATACACAAACTGCTTCTTGTTTGTTTCGTCATCTTTCAAGAAAATCAAATTGTATTCAAGCCCAGAGTTTATGTCAATCGAAAAGGCTTGCCAAGAAATGTATTCGTTAACAATTTCATCTATGTCAGTTTTTGAAGGGGCAACAGAAGCCATATCTTCAACAGTCCAAGAATTTATTGTGCTGCCAAGATAATAAACATCCTGCTCCAACTTTCCCTGCAAGCCAAAAGTGTAAGTCCCTTCACCCGAAATGGTTGCAAGATAGGCATCTTCTGTTCCGCCCGCAACTTGCACTTCGCCGCCATCCTTCATGCCAACTATCTTTTCAAATTTATCATAGTCATCATCAAACAAAATCAGTTCCAATTGCGCTTTATCGGTGAGTTTAACGCTTTCAATTCCGCGCAATAAATACACGAAAATAGAATCCGATTTGTCAGAGTTCAAATAATTTGGATTTGTTGCTTCAACATATATTTCTGTGAGAGTTTGTGGTGTTAGGTCTGATTTTTGAATTGTATAACTTGTTGAGGAAGTTATTTCAACAGTTTTTTCGCCATAAGTAAGCACGAACGCTGTTTCATCGTCTGGTTCAACACATTCCCAAGACAAAGCAAATGTTTTTACGTCTGGCAAATATGCGTTTGCGCTTTTCAAGTCCATTGAAAGCACTGGTTTTGGAACTTTTTTAACAACCAATTCGGTTTTTGAGGCATCAGAATCTGTTTTTGCATCCGGAGAACAAATTTTTATCGTGTTGCCCCCAATGTTCATGCAAATTCTCAAAAATACGCTGAAAGTAACCTCTTGAAATTGCACGTAGTTGGTGTCAAATTCGGTGTAAGCGTTTTGCAAAGCCTCAACCAAACTTGTGTAATTTATTGTTACCGCTGTTTCTTCCTTTGATAAGTAATCGTTTGAAGGGAGATTTCTTCCAATCTCGTCGCCGTTTAAATAAACTATTGTGGTGGATTTATCAAAGCAAACATCCGCCTCAACCGTTTGTCCTTCATTTAATGTTTTGCCAACAATTCTAAGCACAAAACTGCCATTTGTGCTGTCCCCATTTGTTGTGTCAGAAAACATAATTTTGCCGTCATAATATTTAAGGTTGCTTGGTGATTCTGCTCTTGAAAAGGTGAAATTCTCTTCACTTTCAAGCGCAACACTTCCATCAGCATCCTTTGTGTATAATTTTGTTCCTTCGTTCCAATATGAGCCAATGTATTTCACCGTCACAGGAATGGTGCTGGATGCAGGCTTTCGTTCAAGCCCCACAGAAGCCATTGAACCAGGGTAATAGTTCATTGTTTGAGAACTTGTGCCGGCTCTAACAAAAAAGCTTGTCATTCCTTCCACATTTCTTGGTTGAACAAACAAAGTTTCGCCCAAAGTGTCAAAAGACATGTCGCTGTCACTTGGTGCGGCATCAAACTTGGCTTTTCTAATTTGTTTGATTGTGAGAGTTATTGTTTGTGAATCCTCATACAACAGCTTGTTGTCATCTGAGGCAATCGCTTTAAGAGTGATTAAAGTTGGCTCTCCAACACTTACTGAAAAATCTTCGGCAAGATTAAACTTATTGTTGTTATCGTTCAAACTCTCATTGAATATTGGCCCGCTTGAAGCGCCACCAACGCTGAGGTCAAATTTATAAACATGTGCAAGTTTGGCAATTTGCAAGAAATATTGCCCATCATCAACGCCAAATTCAACATCTTTTAAAGTTAATTGCAGCTGCGTTGCCACAGCAATTTTATCTTGCAAACATTTTCCAGAAACAACATATCTTTCGCTGTCCACAACTTGTGGATAAACTCTTATGTAATAATATCCAACATAGTCATCGCCCAAACTTGCAAAATCAAATTGGGTTTGCGATGTTTCGGTGCTTTTAACAAGTTTGAATCTCTCTGGGTTGTCCGCATCTGGAACAACAAAATCTGTTGTATCTGCACTGAAATCTTCATATCCAATTTTGTATATTTCAAGTTTATAATTGTCTGCATTTTCAACTGCTTGCCAAGTGTATAACGTTTCCTTGTTGTCAGAGCGTTCATTTTTTTCAACTTCGCCAAGAAGCGTTATGGTTTTGGTTGGAGAGGTTGTGTTGATTGCCTTTGTGTCATCGTCTGTTTTTGCAACAACTTTCAGCACATATTTTTGTTCAACCGCTTCAAGTTCTTCAAGGCGGCAATCAAGCTTCAGTTCAATCACACTGTCGCCGCTCTGGGTGTAGTTGGTTATAACTTTGTCATTCAAATACAAATCATATTTCGTTGCGCCACTTATTGCCTTAAACGAAATGATTGAATTTTTGCTGCTTTCGTCATAACGGTGGCTGATATATTGCCCGCCGTCAAACGCCTGAAAATCGGCAAGGTCAGTCACTGTCACGGAATTGGATTTGTTCGAATTAACAACAAACACTGTCTGCTCATTTGCAGTGGTTGCTGTTGACGTTGCAACCGCCGAGAAGGTGTGAGTTGTGGTTTGCGTTGTTGAAACCAAAATGTTCAAAGAAACTGTTGCCTCAATCAGCCCAGAACTTAACTCATAAGTTTGAGTGTCGCCGCCCTGTTCCTCAAAAACTATGGTTGTGTCAACCAAGTTTTGGCTCATTTTTGCCAAAACATCCCATTTTGTTGCGCCAGATGAACCCACTTCTTCAAGTGTCACCTTGCCAAGTTTGTAAATTTTGCCCAAATTGTTGTTTGTGTTGTTATAAAACAGCCCGGAATTTTTCGCCTCCAAACTTATGTCAAATATTCCGCTCAATTCTTCGCCAGCCTCTTCGGCAGACAAAGTAGTTACAATATCCTCTTTAGCGGTGTTTTCAAAAGTTATTTCTTTGTTTTTTATTTGGCTTGAAAGTTTTAAAACATACTCTTCAACGTTCTCTTGGGAAACAATCCTAAGTTCGCCATTCTCTTCAACAAGTTGTGGCACGTCAAGTTTTGTGATAACAAGTTTTTCACTTTCGCGCTCATACTTGGCTGTGTCGCCCTCCACTGTGTCATGAACAACAACACTAACTTCATATTTGCCCGGTGTTGCCGCATCAAAATATGCCGTTAAATCTTTTGTTGTTTCCTCTTGCAAAGTGTCAAGCGTTTCTTCAACTCCGTTTTCTGGCTTAATCTTAACTTGATATTTTGCGTTTTCAATCTCAGCCCCGCTCCAAGTTAAAATTCCGTTGTTCCAAACAAGTGCGTTGGCCTGAATGTAAGGCATAAAATTCACATAAACTGTTTGAGTTGCCTCTTTGCCATCATCAAAATAATATTCGTCGCCAACTGCGGAAACCGTCACATCATAAATAAGCCCACTGCCCGCTTCGGCATCAAGTTCAATCTTTTCACCCTCAACCTGATTGTCAAAAATTGTCTCTTTGCCTTCTTGCCCTGCAACTGTTTTTTCCACTTTAACGTTGTAATGGGTTGCAGAAACAATTTCACTTCCAAAACTGTCTGAAACTTTTGCCCATGACAAAACAACCTTGCCTTCCGTTTCCTCAACCTGAAAATCGGTTGGCTCAACAAATTGTTTTCTGACAATCACGTCAATTGATGCAATGTAATTTTTGTTATATGTAGCGTAAACTTTTGATGTGCCTGCTTGCTTTCCAACCACTCCACGCCCAACAATCTCAATTATGTCATCTTTGTCAGCGTGATAAGACACCTCGCTCTTTCCAACATTTTGCACTGAAAGCAAATTGTCAAGCGACAAAGGTTCTTCGGCAGTTGTTGAAATTGAAACAACCGATTGAGTAAACTTTGCCTCAACCTTTTTAAAATTACAGCCAACAAGAACACTTGTCAGCACAATGGTCAAAATTGACATCAGCACGAAATTCAACTTTTTCATGTTAAACCTCTCCTTAAAGTGGAATAAAGCACGCCAGCATTTTACAATTTTATTTTACCACTTTAAGAGGCAGTTTATCAAATAAAAATCAAAAAAAACATTTATTTTATTTAATTATATTAGAAAATAAAAAATCAGCAAAAAAATATTTATTCGCCGTTTGCCATGGAATTTTCACGATTTTCAAAAAATTCAAAAAAAATAACATTTTTTATTAAAAAAATTGATTTTTTTGCTATTTTTTTAATAATTTTTTATTTTTTTATTAATTTTTTCCAATTTTGAAGAAGTCCTCTTTCAATTTTCTTAACTCCAACTTTTTGTTGTTCAAAACGTCTTGCAAAAGTTGTTTTATTCCAAAAACTTCAATTTTGGAAATTGAGCTTTTAACTTCAAGAATTGAATATTCCAAAAGTTCGATATCTTCCAAAAAGGCATCTTCAAACTTTTTTATGTATTGCACATTGCTGCCTGACAAAAATTTTCGCCCGGCGGAAAAATATTTGTTGTCGCCGCCAATTTTGATGATTATTTCGCTTAAAATCTTGCAATTTTCAAGTTCCAAAAGATACAATTCCTCAAAACAATTTACCAAATTTTCGTTAAAGAGTTTTGCGCGATTGTATTGATAAAAAAATTGCATGAAGCAGCAAAAACACCCTCTTGACCCTCCATACAAATTTTGAATTAAGCCTTCATAATATGAATTAACTTTAAAGTTTTCCATGTTTTTTATTATGTTGTAAAAACAAAACTTGTCAACTCACAAACCACTTTGGCTTTTTCTCAAATTCTCTAAAATTTAACTTTTCAAGGCCCAAATAATCAAATTTTAACAAAAAACATGCCAATTTTTGCTTATTTTCATGAAATTTTTTGTTATTTTCATTTTTTCCATATTTTCCATCGCCAATTATTGGGTGCCCAAGATGCGCAAGATGCGCCCTGATTTGATGCGTTTTTCCGCTTATAAGTTCCACCTGCAAAAGTGAAGTTTCCTCTCCCGCTTTAAGAGTTTTGATTTTTGTTTCAATCTCAACAGAGTTTTCGGCTTTTTTATCAAAAATTTTCACACTTGCTTTTTCGCTGTCTTTTGTCAAGTATGCTTTAAAAACTTTGTTAACTTCAAATTTTCCAATCACTTCTGCCACATAAATTTTGTGAACTCTGTGTTGCTTGAAGGCTTTTTTAAGAAGGTTTGCCGCTGTTTCATTTTTTGCAAACACCATAAGCCCTTCCGTGTTTCTGTCAAGCCTATGCACAGCAATGGCATCTTTTAAAACATTTTCAATTCCCTTTTCTCCCGCCGATTCCATGCCCGCATACTTATATATAATGTAATAATCCTCGCCCTCTTCCACAATTTCAAACTTCATTTCCAACATGTCTTGTGTGTAAAAGAAAGTGACCTCCTGTCCCGCCGCCACCATTTCATTTGTTTTTATCGGCTTTCCGTTGATTTTCACATCCTTCCCTCTAAGCATTTTGTTTACATCGGCAAAAGAGAATCCAAAATCTTGAAGAATCGGAACTATTTTTTTGTCTTTTTCTACTATTATCTCTTTCTTAATCATATTTTATATTATATAAAAACCAACAAACTTTTTCAAGTAAAACGAGGTGAATATGGAACAAATATGTTTAGAGGACAGAAAGCAGCTTGTCATCAAAGGCGCAACAAAAGTTGTGTCCTCCACAAGCACACAAGCGATTGTTGAGGTTTCCGACAGCAACCTAACAATTCTTGGGCACAACATTGAAGTCACAAAACTTGATTTGGAAAACAAAGAAGTGATTTTCAGCGGAAAATTCAACTGTTTGAAATACACGCAAAAAAACGAAAAGCAAAGTTTGCTCAAAAGGATTTTTAAATAGTGTTGTATGAAGCGCTGTCACAGCCAACCATATTTTTGTGGATGACTTTTGCGGGATTTTGTTCTGGATTTTTGTTTGATTTAAAAACAATAATTTGGCTTTATTTTAAAAAAAATAAAATTTTGGAGCATTTTTTAACGTTTTTTTGCACTTTTTTCATGCTTTTTTTGTGTTTTTTCTTTAATTTAAAATTTAATTATGGACAATTTAGGTTCTTTTCCCTTATGTCTTTTACTCTCGCTTTTTGCATAGAAAGATACTTTGTCAAAAATTTTCTTGCAAATCCACTTCTAAAATGTTACAATAAACTGAGGGCAAGAAATGGAAGGAAAAGAGCCAAAAAGAAAGTTTAGTTTTTTTGAAATCACATCCATCATTTTGATAGTTTTGCTTGTGGTTGGAATTTTTGTTGAAATCATTGTGATGACAAACCTTAAAGGCAAAACAGAAAATCTTCAAAAGGAAGAGAAGGAAATTCCAAGTCCAGAACAAGAAAACTTTAGCCCAATTTTAAATTCGTATCTTGAAAAAATTGAAGCATCAATCAAAACAAAAGATTGATGCTTTTTGTTATTATATTTTCATAAATCCATTTTGAAACAATTCCGTTTTCAACAAATTTTAGCAAACTTTCGTTTAAACTTAGATGCGCAATTGAAGAGAGAACAAAAAACAGCAGCATTGCAATAAGCACCCCTTCCACAATTCCAAGCACACCGCCCAATGTTCTGTTTAAAAACCCCAGGCCAAAGCCAAGCACAAATTTGTTTAGAAAAAACTGCAAAACCTTTAAAAAAATGCAAAATATAATAAACAAAACAACAAAAGCAATGATTTTGTTAAGCAAAAGGCTTATTTTAGGCGCCAAAATTTCCCCAGCAGAAAGGTTGCCCTCAAAGGACAAGTCGCCCAAAAGTTTGGACAAAAAAGCGTAAAAAATTCCCGCCTGAGCAAGGGCAGACTGAAGTTCTTCAACAGATGAAAAAGTTCCAGAAATTTTTGAGTTTATCAAGCCTTCAAAATTGGCGGAAAAATTGAACCAATTTGAAAACATTTCACCAACCGCGCCGCACAATTTCCAAGACAAAAACGCCACAAGTGAAACGCCAACCAATGAAAAAACCGTTGAGAGAAACCCCTTAAAAAATCCCCTCAAAAAGAAAATTGAAGTTAGCGCCAAAAGCAAAATGTCCACGCATAAATTTTTTACACATTCTTTTGTTTTAAAACAAAAAAGGACTTGTTAAGCCCTCAAATATTTTTCCAAATTTTTGCATTTTTTCTTGTCCATTTCTGGCAAGCCTTCCAACCTATACTTTATTCCAAGTTTTTTGTATTTGCTTTCCGCCATGCTGTGATAAGGCAAAAGCTCAACCTTTTCAACATATTTCAACTTGTCAACAAAAGCCTTTAATTTTAAAACGCTTTCTTTGTTGTCGTTGTAATTTGGCAAAATCACCTGTCTAATCCACATTTTTTTGCGTTTTTTTTGACATTTTTCAACAAATTTATAAAATTTATCTATTTTTTGCGCAACCAAATCCTCATATTTGTCAGCATCCAATTCCTTAACATCCAACAAAATTAGGTCAGTGTATTTTAAAAGTTCGTCACTTGCTTCGCCAAAACCTGAGGTGTCAAGGCAAGTGTGGATGCCCTCTTTTTTGCAGAGCTTAAAAACTTCTGTCACAAATTTTTCTTGCATTAAAGGCTCGCCACCAGACATTGTGACGCCACCATGATTTTTGAAATATATCCTATACCTTTTAATTTTGTCCACAAGCTGTTTTGGCGTGAAGGTCATTTTGATTTCGTTTGCATTCCACATTTCAGGGTTGTGACAATAGGCACACCTAAGCGGGCAGCCCTGCAAAAAAACCACAAACCGCACACCCGGTCCGTCCAACAGCCCCATGCTTTCAAAACTATCTACATTTCCTTTAACCATCATCTTCTCTCGTGAAAAGTTCTTGCAATAACCTCTTCTTGATGCGCCCTTGAAAGTCTGTTAAAATTGACAGCGTAGCCCGAAACTCTTATTGTCAAATTTGGATATTTCCAAGGATTGTTCATTGCATCAATTAAAAGGTCGCGATTTAAAACATTAACATTTAAATGTTGGGCATTTTGCATAAAATATCCGTCCAAAATTGAAACAAGATTTTCCACTCTTTCCTTGTCGCTGTGCCCAAGCGCATCCGGAACGATTGAAAAAGTGTTTGAAATTCCGTCTTGGCAACAATCTTTGTATGGGATTTTTGCAACAGAATTAAGTGAAGCCAAAGCCCCAGACAAATCTCTTTCATGCATTGGATTTGCCCCCGGAGCAAAAGGCTCTCCCTTGTGCCTGCCATCTGGAGTTGCGCCCGTCTTTTTGCCATACATAACATTTGAGGTGATTGTTAAAAGTGACAACGTATGTTTTGCGCCACGATAACAATTGTGTTTTTTCAAGCAAGAATAGAAGAATTTCACAAGGTCAACCGCAATTTTATCAACTCTGTCATCATCGTTTCCAAACTTTGGAAAATCGCCTTCAACTTTAAAGTCAACAATAATTCCGTTTTCGTCCCTTCTTGGCATAACTTTTGCATATTTTATTGCACTTAAACTGTCTGCCGCAACTGAAAAGCCGGCAACACCAAATGCCATAAGCCTGTCCACATTGGTGTCATGCAGCGCCATTTGTTCTCGCTCATAGGCATATTTATCGTGCATATAATGAATCACGTTCATGGCATCAACATAGGTTTTTGCAACTTTTTCAAGCGTTTTTTTGTAATCCTTCCAAACTTTTTCAAAAGAAAGAACTTTTTCCGTGTTTTTTTGCAGCCCTTCCACCACAAGTTTTCCGGACATTTCATCCACGCCGCCATTCAAAGAATAGAGCAAAGATTTTGCCAAGTTGCACCTAGCGCCAAAAAACTGCATTTGCTTTCCAACTCTCATTGCGGAAACGCAGCACGCGATGGCATAATCGCAGCCAAAAATTGGGCGCATAACGTTGTCGCCTTCATATTGAATTGCATCTGTTTGAATGGAAATTTTTGCACAAAACTTTTTGAAGTTTGTTGGAAGTTTTTCCGACCAAAGCACAGTTAAGTTTGGCTCTGGGGAAGGATTGAGATTGATTAACGTTTGCAAAAATCTAAATGAATTTTTGGTGACCAAACTTTTTGTGTCGTTTGCCATTCCACCAATGCTTTCAGTCACCCAAGTTGGGTCGCCCGCAAAAATTTCATCATAATCTGGCGTTCTCAAATGGCGGACAAGCCTAAGTTTAATAACAAATTGGTCAACAAGTTCTTGCGCGCCCTCTTCGGTAAGCGTGCCATTTTTCATGTCGCGCTCTATGAATATATCCAAAAAAGTTGACGTTCTTCCCAAACTCATTGCCGCGCCGTTGTTTTCTTTTACGGATGCAAGATAGCCAAAATACAGCCACTGAAAGGCCTCTTGTGCATTCTTGGCTGGCTGAGAAATGTCAAAGCCATATCCTGCTGCCATTTTCTTCACTTCTTCAAGTGCCTTAATCTGCTCGGCAACTTCTTCGCGGTGTCTGATGTTCTCTTCGCTTGAAACGTCCATTTTCAGCCATTCATTTTGTTTTTCTTCAATCAGTCTGTCAAGGCCATACAGTGCAACGCGCCTATAATCTCCAATGATTCTTCCGCGCCCATAGGCATCCGGCAAGCCCGTTAAAAGCCCCGCCGAACGCGCCCTCCTTATTTCTGGCGTGTAGGCATCAAAAACGCCGTCATTATGCGTTTTTCTAAATTCCAAAAAATGTTTTTCAAGCACAGGGTCAAGATGTTTATTATAGGCATCAAGCGCCTTTTTTGCCGTTCTTGTGCCGCCATACAAATTGACAATTCTTTTCAAAGGCTTGTCCGTTTGAAGCCCAAAAATAACCTCGTTGGGCTGGTCTATGTAGCCCGGAGCAAAATTGTTTATGCCAGAAATCACCTTTGTTTCAACATCCAGCAGCCCCGTTTTTCTTTCTTTGACAAGAAGTTGCTCACATTTGTGCCAAACTTTTTGTGTTTTTTCTGTTGGCCCAACAAGAAATTTGTCCGTGCCTTTATATTCCTTATAGTTTGCCAAAATAAAATCGGCAACATCTATTTCCTTTTTCCATTTGTTTCCTTTAAAACCTTCCCAAGCCTCAATCATAATTGCTCCTTTTAATGATAAAAAATGTAATTTTAATTACATTCTTTATACGCATATTTTATTATAATTTTCTTTTGTTGTCAATTAAAATTGTATTAAACATCCTCTCTCGCTTCGTTTGCCGGCAAAAGCGTTTTGATAAATTGGTCAAACTCACTCATATCTTTTTCATCAAGGTCGATGTATATGCATCTGCCATTGTAAACGCCGTTGTTGCCGCGAATAAGATTGAACGCGTGATAATCCTTGTCCACCTTAAAAACAAGTTCGTCAAAAGGCAAGCCGTTCACCTCAAAAAGCCCGTCAAACTTCATTGAAACAAAATTGCCACTCTTCAACTCTTCTGCAAACATCTCTGGCGTTGTCACCCCAAAGGCTGGCATGGTTTTTGAGCCTTCAAACAACTGCTCAATTTGCATGAAAAGTTGGTCTTGCTGCTCTTGAGAAAGTTCGATTGTGTTGCCATCAACAATCAAATTTGTTTGCGCCACATAAGGCAAAACGTCAATGGCTTCAAAAAATGACATTATCATAAGTGGTATCCCCATAAAAAAGAATAAAAATTTCATAAAAACACCTCTTTTTCAGCATTATTTTGCAAAAAATTGGTGTTTTTATGCGTTTTTTATAAAAAATTAAACTTTTTCAAATTGGCTGTTGTATAAATCGGCATAAAATCCGCCCTTGGCAAGCAGCTGCTCATGATTTCCGCTTTCAACAATATCGCCATCTTTTAGCACCAAAATTAAGTCGGCATTTTTTATTGTTGAAAGACGATGTGCAATTATGAAAGACGTTCTGCCTTCCATAACTTTGTCCATTGCCTCTTGAAGCAAAACTTCCGTTCTGGTGTCCACCGAACTTGTTGCCTCATCCAAAATCATCATAGGTCTGTTTTCAAGCATTGTTCTTGCAATGGTGAGAAGTTGTTTTTGCCCAGATGAAAGGTTGACGCTGTCAGTTAGCACTGTGTCATAGCCTTTTGAAAGGGTTTGAATAAAATGGTCAACTCCAACTTTTTTGCACGCCTCAACAATTTGCTCATCGGTTACATTTGGATTGTTGTATCTTAAATTTTCTTTGATTGTTCCTTCAAACAGCCATGTGTCTTGAAGCACCATTCCAAAAAGTTTGTGAACATTATCACGCGATAAATCCTTTGTTGAAACGCCGTCAATTTTTATGTCGCCGCTGTTCACCTCATAAAATCTCATAAGCAAATTCACAAGCGTTGTTTTGCCCGCGCCCGTTGGCCCAACAATAGCCACCTTTTCGCCCGCCTTAACATTTGCGGAAAATCCTTTGATTATGATTTTGTCTTTATTATAGCCAAACACAACATCGTCAAATTCAACATCGCCCTTAACATCGTTTAAAACAAGCGTCTTTTCGCTTTCGTCTGCAAGTTCTTCGGCGTTTAAAAACTCAAACACTCTTGTGCTTGCTGCCGCTGTGGATTGAAGTCTGGACAACGCTTGTGCCATTTGAGAAAGTGGATTTGAGAATAGTCTAACAAAAATCATGAAAGTGATGATTGTGCCAATGAATCCAATTCCTCTTTGCGCCGCCAAAACGCCGCCCACAACGCAAACTGCAACATATCCAAAGTTTCCCACAAAACCCATCACAGGCTGCATAACTCCGCCAATGAATTGCGCTTTCCAGCCGCTTGTGTAAAGTTTTTTGTTGACTTTTGAAAACTCTTTATGCATTTTGTTTTGCGCATTGAAAAGTTGAACAACATTGTGCCCTGAATAGTTTTCTTCAACATGCGCATTGAGTTCTCCAAGATTTTTTTGATTTTGCGTGAAATATTTCTGCGCTCTTGTGAGGAAAATAAGCGAAAATGAAAATCCAACTATGGTTGCGCCAATAACGGTCACCGCCATGATTGGCTCAATGACAAACATTGCAATTAAAACGCCCAAAAACAACGTTGCGCTTGAAAAGAGTGTGCCGATGCTTTCATTTAAACTCTGCCCAATTGTGTCAACATCGTTTGTCACACGGCTTAAAATGTCGCCATACATGTGCCCATCAAAATAGCCAAGTGGCAAGCGGTTGATTTTTCCAGAAATGTCCCTTCTAAATCGTTTGACAACTGCCTGCGTGCTTGTTGCCATTATGAATTGTTGGAAATAGCCCAAAATTGCGCCAATCAAATAAATTATAAGCAAAAACAGCGCAATTTGTGTGAACGCTTCAAAATCCACGCCCACAGCAATGCCTGTCACAATCATGTTGGTGAGGTCTTGTATTTTAATTGGCCCGATTATTTGAAAAACTGCTGCTATTGCCCCAAACAAAATTGCAAGTGCGAGCCAGCCCCATTGGAATTTGCAATATCGAATAAGTTTTTTCATTGGCTCTTTGAAAGCGCCCTTTTGCTTTACCTTCTTTTTCATATTACAATTCCTCCTTTGAAAGTTGTGAAAGGGCAATTTCTTTGTAAATTGGACAAGTTTTTAAAAGTTCTTCATGCGTGCCTATGCCAACCATATTGCCGCTGTCCAAAACCACAATTTTGTCCGCATCCTTAATTGTTCCAATTCGTTGTGCCACAATAAATTTGGTGGCGTTGCCCGTGTGCTTTTTAAGCGCCTCCCTAAGTTTTTTGTCCGTTTTGTAGTCAAGCGCCGAGAAACTGTCGTCAAATATGAAAATTTGTGGCTCGCGCGCGATGGCTCTTGCAATGGAAAGCCTTTGTTTTTGCCCGCCAGAAACATTTGTGCCGCCTTGCGAAATTTCGCTGTCAAGACCGCCCATTCTGCCAACAAAATTTGATGCTTGTGCAACAGAAATGGCCTTTTTGACAACCTCTTCACTTGCTTTGTTGTCTCCAAAGTCCACATTCTCTTTAACCGTGCCTTTGAACAAAACTCCCCTTTGTGGAACATATCCAATCTTTTGGTTGAGCCGGTGAAGGTCGTATTCTTTCACATTCACGCCCTCAATTAAAACATCGCCCTCAGTTGCATCGTAAAGTCTTGGAATGAGGTTTATCAGCGTGCTTTTTCCGCTTCCCGTTGAGCCAATAAATGCCACCGTTTCGCCCTCGTTGGCCTCAAAAGAAATGTCTTTTAACACATATTCATCTGCATTTGGATATTTGAAAGAAACATTTCTAAAAGCCACAACAGGAACTTTTTCTCTTTCCTCGGCGCCCTCGAACAGTCCCGAAGTGATGTCATTTTTGCTGTCCAAAACTTCGTTTATACGCCTTGACGAAACCAGCACTCTTGGAAGCATGATGAAAATCATAATCAAAAGCATGAACGCCATCACAATTTGCACAGAATATGACATGAAAGAAATCATAAAGTTAAGCATATTTGAATCTTTAACAATGTAAGCCCCAATCCAAAAGATTGACAAACTTAAACTGCTCATAATAAGGCTCATTCCCGGACTCATGATTCCCATAATTCTGCTTGCAAAAAGGTTGTTGGAGGTGAGTTCTTGATTGGACTTTTCAAACTTGGCGTTTTGATAGTCCTCCGCATTTGCCGCACGAATAACCCTAATGCCGGTTAAGTTTTCACGCGTAACTCTGTTCAAATTGTCGGTTAACGTTTGAATTTTCTTAAATTTTGGAATGGCAAAAATGACAACAATGGTTATCATCACAATAAGCAAGCAAATTGCAACCCCAGTTGCAAGCGACCACTGCCAACTTACATTAAGCATTTTTGTGAGCGCCCAAATTGCCATGACAGGCGCTTTAAGAAGCACTTGAAGCCCCATTGCCACAAAAAATTGAACTTGTGTAACATCGTTTGTTGTTCTTGTGATGAGGCTTGCAGTTGAAAATTGGTTGATTTCAGAAAGCGAAAGGTTTTGAATTTTGCTGTATATTTTTTCCCTCAAATTAAAAGAAAAGTTTGCCGCAATTTTTGCAGTTAAATAGCCAACAATGATTGCACTTGCCAAGCTTCCAAGTGCGCAAGCAAGCATGAAGCCACCATTTTGCAAAATAACAGGAACTCGGACTGTCCACTCCGGATGCCCCATCAAAATGCCCGTTTGAGGACGTTGCAGTTCGCTGGTGATGGCCCTTGTGTAGTCGGGAATTTTGATGTCCAGCCACACTTGCAGCACAACAAGCCCAGCAACCAAAAATATATAAAACCAATCTATGCATTTTAAATTTTTCAGTAGTTTAAACATTTTCCCCCTCACTTTTAGCCAAACAAAAGACAAGCATTATGCTTGTCAGATGTCATTATATCAATTTATATGTTGACGTGTCAACAAATTTTCTTGATTTTAATTATTTTCCCAAATTAATCGTGGAAGAATTGAAGCCTCTTGCGGAATAACCCAAATTTTTGTGCTGAAATTCATGGAAGAATCATATTCGCTTAGCTGCTTGCAAGAGCCCGCACCCATTGTGTAGTTTGGATTTTCATCCCCAATAGGATTTATGAGCGAGAAACAATTTTTGACACTGCCAGAAAAATATCCAAAAACTCCGCCAACTTTAATGCCACTTTTAGCGGAAATTGTTGTGGAAGAATAACTGTAAGAAACGCCGTTTGGATTGTTGATGCTTTCAAATTTTCCATAAAGCCCGCCAACATTTAAAACAGGGCTTGTAAGTTCCAAAACATCGATGCTTCCTTTGGTGTAGTTGTTGTCGCTGCCGCTGTATCCAAGCCCAACAAGCCCGCCAATTTGCGCCTCTTGAGCTGTGCCAGAAACTGTTACGCTTAGATTTGCAACATTTTGGCTTATGGAATGGCCGCTAACTTTGTTTAATCTTCCAATCAAGCCTCCCAAGTTTAATTTTGCATTTTCGCTTGTGGCTGTCACTCTGCCTTCGCTTGAACTTTGGAATATTTGCGTGCCAGCAGAAACTTTGCCAACATATCCGCCATAAACAATTTCGCAATTTGTAACTTTGATTGTCACAACCAAATTAGTTTTGCAGTTCAAAATTTTTCCGCCCATGTCCTCGCCAACCAAGCCACCAATCACACTGTTTATGTTTGTTTCAATGGCAAGCGTTCCGCTGACTGTGCAGTTTTGCAAAGTTCCGTTGTTTCTTTGTGCTATGCCACCAAAAAGTGTTCCATTTTTGAAGGTTTGAGAGAGTTCAATTTGCAAATTTTTTATCGTTCCACTGTTTGTTGAAAGCAGTCCGCCACCAGAAGCATTTAAATTTTTTATTGTGTGATTTTTTCCGTCCAAAACGCCCGAGAAGGAAATTGCTTTCCAAGAAAAATCTTTCATATCAATGTCTTGCGAAAGTTCAATATTGCCATATCTAACATTTTCAAGATAGGTTTTAAGTTCTTTTGCATTTGAAACTTGAATGACGCTTGGGAAAAGATAGAAACAAACAACAAAAAGTATTAAATTCACAATTCCAATGGCAAACAAAACAATGTTGATGATTTTCCATTTTGTGTTAAGTTTTTTTCGTTTTATGTAATAGAAAATGATGTTTGCCAGTGCTATCACCATTGTGCAAAGCAAAGAAACAATCAAAAATGTTTGATTGAAAAACGCATAAACTTGTTTTGGATAAAATATTGTGAACGCCAAAAGAAAAGTTAAAAAGCAAAGTGGGAAAAATTCCAAAAAGCCACACAAATAGCCCTTTATAAATTTGTCCTCTCTTATCTTTTTAAGTTGTTTTTGATGTTTCTTCTCTTGAATTTCCTTTTCCGCATAAATTTGTTTCAGCCCCGCATCTCTTTCGGTGACATTCAAAACATTTATCGAACTTTCAAAGGTGAGGTCAAGAAGATCCAGCCTCGTTTCAATCTTTGATGTGATTTTGGCAAATTCGTCATAATTTTGGCAGTTTCCAAGGCTTGTCAGGCACTGTTCAAGAGGTTTTAATTGGGATTGAAAATAGTCCGCTTTTGCCTTTGCTTCAATGCCCTGCTCAGCATTTATTTCAAGCAAAATTTTGTGGTTTCTGTTCAAAAAATCACTTAGTTTTTCTTTTAGGTTTTTCTCATCTAACATGTCCGGCAAAAACTTTGTCCTTTCGCCTTTGAACAAGTTGTTTTTGCTGACAATTTCGGCATATTTTTCGCGTTGGCTTTCACTTGAAACGCTTATCAAACTTTCCCATTCTTCAAAATCTGAAAACTTAACGGGCGACGTTATCACTTCCCCGTCTGAGTTGCAGTGCGCTTTAACTTTTATTAGTGTCCAATAAAAATCGGCGTTTTGATTGTTCTTTGAAAGCGCAATGGAAATGTATTTTTCTGCTTGTTTGAAAAACCTCATCTCTTGAAGGGAAGTTGCAATTTTGTTTAAGCACAAACATAGTTGAGCGCTATCAGTGATGTATGAAAGATAGAAATCAAGTTGGCTTTCTGCCGCCTCCAAATCTTTATATGCAATCGGCAAAATCATATCAGCAACTTGCATAACAAAATTTGCCCTTGAACTTTCACTTAAAAATTTGAAAATCTCTTCAATTTCGGCTTTGTTTTTATAGGACAAAATTTGCTCTGGCGTTTTGAAATGTTCCAAAAACTTGGTCATGTTGCTTTGTTCATGGCCCTGGTCTAGGCTTAAAATTTTGTCATAATATTTTTGCTCGCCGCTTTTTTGCGCAAGCGCATAATAAAAATTGACAAATCTATCAACATCTTTTGGGTTGAAGCACTTTTGAACATCTTCAATCAAATTTTCATCCATTGTTTCCACAGCCAAATTTTCGGCCTGCTGGATGAAGTTTTCACGATTTGGCGTGTTAAATCCTGCAAGAAAAAGCAAATATTTTTGATAATATTCCACTTCTGCCAACTTTATTATCTGCCCTTCCAAATTGTCAACAAAATTCTCTGCAAAATCTTTTTGAGAAAAACTTAAAATTTTTTGGATTTTGTCCATGTCTTTGAAATTTGAAACGCTGGCAAAAAAATCTTCTTGCGTTCTAATTTTTCTTGAACACAAAAGTTCTGCAAACATAAGGCGCGCATTGTTAGAATCTTTTTCAAGTTCTCTTTCAATCAACTTGTTGGCAGTTTCAAAGTCGCCATTTTTTAAAAGCAAGAAAATCCACTCAATTTTGTTCTCATCGCTGAGTGCCATGTTCTCAACTTCATAGTGCCCCAAGTCCACCGGATTGATGCTTTGAATTTCAACATTTTCTTTCTTTTGAGGTGCTTCATTTGAAAGCGTAACCGTGTCAATTTTTGCAACCTCTTTCGAGGTTTTTTCCAATTCTTGCAAAACTTTGTTCACAATCTCTTCTGCTGGTTGATTTATTGAAACAATGTTTTTAAAGTTCAAAAATTCTTTTGGCAGGTCTTTTTTCTCAATTTTTTTCTCATTAACAGCCACAATCAGCCCAGATTTGGACTTTCTTTTTTGAGTTGTGAAATAAAAATACCTATCAAAAACATTTTTGACATCGGAAAAATCTGCATTCTCTTCATTTATCAAAAGCAAAACGTTGCTTGTTTCAAGCGCATGAAAAAGATTTGGCTCTTTGTCACCATTTTCTGGCACAAAATACACTCTTTTGCTTTGCCTTAATTGCCCAACAATCTCATTCACAAAAATGCTTTCTTTGTTCTTGTCGCACTCTGCTGGCGCAACAATAACATCAAATTCATCTTTGATTTCGTCATATTGTTTTTTGTATCTTTCAATTTTTTTGGCTATATCATTGTAAGTTTTAATTGTGTCCTCTGGGGCAAGTTCCACAGCCTTTTTAAAATCGGCATCGTCAAAAAGATTTATGATTTTGTCAAAAAACACAGGGTTTCGGCTGCTGCTTCTTCGGTTTGCTGTTAAAACAATTTTGTTTCTTGCAAGTGCTCTGCCAAAATATCCTTCAAAAGACATTGGAAATAGATTTAAAATTTTGTTGAACTCGTCAACCGCATCCTCAAAGCGAAGCGCGCGGGCAATTTCGTTTGCCCCAATAACCAAAACTTCTTCCTCTTTTGAGGCGTGTTCGTCAACATATAAAGTCCCACAGAACCTGCACTTAACCATGTTCTGCCCAACAACTTTGTATGATTTGCCTCCGCAATTTTTACAAACACGCTCTCTCATAAAGCCCCTTATTTTTTTGTTTTCTTTGTTCTAAGCCCCAATTCTTCATTGTAAAGTTCAAACTGCTTGATTTCTTTTTCGGTGACACTTGGTGGAAATGTTTCCAGAACTCTGTCAAAATCCTTATTTGAAACAAGCACAATTTTGTCGGTTTTAATTGCTTCCAAAAGAGGCTCATCTTTGGCGCGGTCACACAATTCCTCAATGTCAGCGCCGCTGTAACCCTCCGTTTGTGAAACGATTTTGTTTATGTCAAATCCCTTTTCAACCGGAACATTTTTCATGTTTTTTTCAAGCATAAATTTTCTTGCTGGGGCATCTGGAAGTGGCAAATATATCTTTTGCGAAAATCTGCCCGAACGCATGGCGGCACTGTCTATGTCCCAAGGCCTGTTTGTTGCCCCCAAAAGCAAAAGATTTGGATTTCTTCCAGCAAAGCCGTCAATTTGTTGCAAAAATTCGTTGACACGCTTATCGTTGTGAGTGTCAAGTCCACGCTTTCCAATAATGCTGTCCATCTCATCAATAAAAATGATTGCCCTATCTTGCTTGTTCGCCTCTGCAAAAAGCGAATTTATGTTTTTTTCGCTGTCGCCAACCCATTTGCTGACAATATCCGAGCCTTTAACAGCATAAAACTTTGCCTTAACCTCGTTGGCAATGGCTTTGGCAATCATGGTTTTTCCTGTGCCGGGAGGGCCATAAAGCAAAACCCCGCCGCCCGTTTTTTTGCCATATAATTTGTATTTGTCTGGATATTTCACAGGATTTATCATTTTCAGCGTTATGGCTTTTTTAACGTCATCAAGGCCAGCAACATCATCAAATGTGATGTTTGGAATTTCTGCTGCTTGCCACTTTTTTAAATCGTCATCCTCTTCTTGTTGCTCGCTCTTTTTTGTTGTGTTGGAAAGAGGGCGTTTTTGCAAGTTGTCGGATATTTCAACCAATTTCCTTGCACGTTCCATTCTCACTTCTTTAAGTTTTCCCTGACTTATCTTTGCCATTTTCATCATTGTTTCGCCGGCAAGCAAAAAATTACGCTTGGCAAGGGTTATGTTGCCCTTGTCTTTTGCCTCTTTGCCTTTTTTCATGTAAAGTTCAAATGTGTCTGAAAGGACATCGATATTTTCTTCCGTCATGTAAACTCCAATTATTTATCTGCGTCAATTTTCTTTCTCAATGTTTTCAGAAGAAAGTTCGTCTTGGCTGGCTTGCTCCATGATAAACTTTTCAAGTTCTGCATCACTCATTTCGTTGCCGCTCTTGTCTTTGCCTGCATTATAAAAGGTTTCTTGGCTCATCTCCATAAAGTTGTCCATTTGGTCGGTTTGAGTTTCAACGGCAACCATCGCCTCTTCAAACTGTGCTTGGATTTTTGCAAACTCTTTTGCATCTGCAAGTTTTGTCATCTCTTTTGAAATGTCACTCATTCCACGCAAAAATTCACTTGTCATCATTGTGACATCCTTCATTTGAGCGGTTATTTCAAAGTTTAAAAGCATCTCTTGCGCTCTCTTTTGTTGTTGAACTGTCATTTTGTAACCAGAAAGCGCCAAATTAAACTGAGCATCAAGCCCTTTGAGTTTTGCCTTTTTTGCAGCCTCAATAAACACTTTCTTTTGGTCTTCCAAACGGTTGATTTGTTTGTTCATTGCGTTGATTGTTCTTTTAATCAACATCTTCTTTTCGATTTCTTTTTCTTGTTTTGATTTAAAAAGTCCCATTTTTTATTCCTCCAATTTTGCTTTTTTTCTTTTGATAGGCTCTTCCTTTTGCCCATCTGCCATCATTTCATCGTTAAGTTCGTTCTCTTTTTCAAACATTGTTAAAATTTCTTCCTCGCTTGCCCCAACGCCATATATTGCTTCGTTTGTGTCATATGCCGCCTGCACTTCTTGGAAAAGTTCATCTGCACTTGTAAGCACATCCTCAGATGCCGTTCGCGTGACAAGCGCTTTGTTCAAAAACTTTGCCAAGCCTTTTTGGTCTTTAAGCAGTTCTGACAAAGGAACTTTTGTTTGCGTTTTGAAAAAAGTGTTGCTGTCATAGGCGTCTTTCAGTTTGTTCATAAGCCGAATGTTATACAAAAGATATATCCCTCGCTCCATGCAAACTTTTTTCTCTTCGTTTATGTTTGATATCTTCTTTGCATAAAACAGTTGCAACTCTCGGCTCTTTTCCTTCTTGCCTTTTTCCATAAGCGCATCAATCTCTTTTATTTTTTGCAACACTTCCGCCTCAACTGTTCGCTCTTGCCTTTCAAGCTCGCAAATTGAGTTCACCAAATCCTCGCGATTTAAATTTCTAAATTTGTTCCTTCTAAAAGGATTCCACATACTTCCCTCCTAATAATTGTCGCCTTCGTTTATGCTGTAAATTCTTTCAAGTAAGCTGTTGTATTTGTTTTTTAAGTCCTCATCAGCAAGTTTTAAGGCCTCAATGCACTCTGGCAAAAATGGCGCTAGTTTATATTTCACCGCATTGGAGAACAATTCGTCCTCATTACCAAGCCCAAGTTTCACAAGCATCAAGCCCCAATAAGCATCTGCACATTTAGGGTCTAGGCCCAGCGTGATTTTGAAGTTCATTTCTGCCTGCTCAAAAAATCCATCTGCCAAATTCAAGTAGCCAAGTTGCAACTCCTTGCTTGCTCTGTTTTTATATTGCGGATTTATGTCTAGTGAAATTTGATAAGTCCTCTTCATCAGTTCTGCTCTTCCTTCTTTCTTTGCACAATATACGCTTCAATTTCTTCCAAAACTCGAAAACATGTCTCTTGTGTGTTGTCCTTCGCAACCATAATTTTCAAATCGTCCAGCCTGTTTGCAATTTTGTTGTCCACAAGAAGCACCTTGTCGTTTGTGGTTGGATTGAAAAATCTTATATTGTCCTTAACCTCAACAAGCCTTCTGCACAAAACATCGTTTCCGTTGGCATACACTATTATGCTCTCAACATTCGCAACCATATTTTCAATGGATTTTTTGTTCTTCATAATGCCCCGGCTTCCAACATTTGCCTCATCTTTTGGCTTTTTTATGTATTCTCTAACTAAATAAAACACCGCAAAGCCAACAATGGCAACAATGATTATCACATACAACGCGATTAACATATCTCCTCCTTAAAGTTTTTCGCCGCAAGCCGGACAAAACACCGAACCTTCTGGCAATTCAACTCCGCACTTTGGACAAACATTTGCTTTTTGCGTGCTTTTGCCGCACTTTGAACAAAATTTGTCGCCCTCACGCAGCGGCGCACCGCAACCCGAACATATCAAATTTGAATTTCCTGATTTTAACAATGCATTCAACCTGTCTAGGTCCTCTTTGTCAATAATAATGTTTGCAGTATTAAAGAAAAAAACCGCAACTCCATATTCACTCATAAGTTTGTGCGAAAGGGCAGTTAAAATCTTTTGCGACATTTGCTTTTTGTAAGTTGAAATTTTGTTGAAAGGAATGCCGTTTGCTTGAATGTATTCCACTATCACCGTTTCAACAACCGATACAACGTTTGACATCAATCTCTCTTGCAGAGCATCGGAAATTAAATCATTTGAAACGCCAACCAAATAGAGATAACATTTTCTTGGGTCTCCAATCTGAACTTCAAAATCGCCCGAAAGCCCCAAGTGATAGTTATCCTTAACAAAATCATCGAACATAAGCAGTTTGTTTGCCGTTCCCCAAAGCAGTTTCAATTTTGCAGTTTTGCTCATATACAAAATTTCAATACTGCTGCCAAGTTCTGTTTTAACATCCAAAAAATCAGTGAGATTATACTTTCCCGATGACAAAGTTTGAAGCATTTGCCCGTCTTTGATTAAAATGGCATTATGCGTTTCTGGCACAATCAAAGCTGGCTTTGAAGAAAGGTCGCTGACAACATATCTTGCCAAAAGTTTTTCATTGCTTCCACTAAATGTGATGATGTTTTGTTCCATAAAACCTCTGATGGATATTATTATCCATTAAAATCTTAACAAATCGGCACAAAAAAGTCAAAAAAATAAACAAAAAAAACAGGCTAACCTGCTTTTTTCTTAAAATTAAAACCAATTTTTCTCGCAATACCAAACAAAGTTTCAGTTTTCCTTTCTTTTTGAAGCAAAAAACAATTATTTCTTTTTTCCTTTTGCCATTTTTGCTTTGATTGAAAACTTGGCTTGTTTTCTCTTTCGCCGTGCATCAAAGAAGTTTGTTTTCTTGTTTGAATACAAAATTAACACCAAAGAACCAAACACAACAACCGAACCTATAAGAACAAGCCACATTGCAAGTTCCGACACGGTTAAGTTGAAAAATTTGAGTTCAACTTTATAGTCATTCAACAGTTGATTTACTTCCGCCCCGGATATGCCAAGCTTCTTTCCAAAAACATTTATCGGCCCTTCCATGAAAATTTTTCTGAACAGTCCCGCCGAATATGCGCCCGGAATGAAACAGCAGATATATTGCACTGGCTTTGGAAGCATGCCAACAGGCGTGTATGCACCAATCAAAAAGCCAATCAGCGCGCTGAAAACTGAGTTAAAGGACGTTAAGGCGCTTTCCGTTTTGATGAAGCTTATGATAAGAACCATAAAGAAGGATGATGACAAAATGGACAAAAAGGTTGCAAGCAAAAGCTTTAAAAATGTCACAAAACTCATCAAAAATCCGCCCGTTGCCGCAAGATAAATCATGGCAAAAATGAGCACGGCACAAACAATGCATGAAGTGATAACAAAGGTTGAAAGAATGTAACTTAAATACAAAACCCAACGTGGTATTGGGGCCGCCAAAACATCGTCAATTGTGCCTCTGTCGCGGTCTCTAACCATAACTGTGCTTGCATTAAACGCAACCGTTATACAAGAAACTGAAATAACTCCGGCAATCATCCAATTGTTTATAATCATTTGAATTGCAGATGTTATTTCTGCATCGGACACGCCTTCAAGCAAATTTTTAAATGTTTCTTCAGACCTTATCACGTTGTCAATGTTATCCACTTGCATCTTGCCCAAAAATAGAATATAAAGCAAAAGAACAATGACTGGCGCCAACATAGAAAAGAACACCATCATCTTGTCTTTCATAAAAAGTTTTACGTTTCTAACAACAAGCGCCCTTAAAGGCAGCCACAAACTTGCTTTTTTTGCTCCCATCTCAATCTCCAAACTTCTTGCCGGTGATGTTCAAGAACACATCGTCCATATCACCTTTTGTAATTTCTATGTCTTTAAAAAATTGTGGCTGTTTCTTGATTAATTCAAGTGCTTCCTCGCTGTTTTTAATGTTTATCCTGTAATAGTCGCCATAATAAACAGCCCTTTCGCCCATCAACTTTTCAAATTCTTCGCTTTTTGGAATGTAAACTTTGATGTAGTCACTTGTGTATTGATTTTTCAAACTGTGTGG
>CANRFP010000006.1 GCA_947629895.1 uncultured Clostridia bacterium
TTATGCTTGTTAATGCTGAACAACCATAAAAAGCATAAGAACCTATAATTGTCACATCGTCAGGAATGGTGGACTTGGCACAACCCAAAATTAAAGTTTGTGTTGAAGTGTTCACAATCACATTTTGACTATAGTCTTTATATTTTTGATTTCCTTCGGCAACTGTAATTGATGTTAAACCGGAACAATCACGAAATGCAGAGTCGCTTATACTTGTAACTTTTTCTGGGATGGTTAGGCTGGTTAAACTTGAACAGCCCTCAAACGTAGAATTGCCTATGCTTGTAACATTGTCTGGAATGGTTATGCTTGTTAAAGACGAACAATCATAAAATGCAGAGTTGCCTATACTTTCCAAACTGCAATCCTTGCTTATCTCAACAGTTTGCAATCCAGAGCAACCATAAAATGCAGAGTGGCCTATACTTGTAACATTATCTGGAATTGTTATGCTTGTCAAAGACGAACAATCCTCAAATGCAGCGCCGTCTATACTTGTCAAACTGCAATCCTTGCTTATCTCAACAGTTTGCAAATTGGAACAACCATCAAATGCAGAATCGCCTATACTTGTAACATTATTTGGAATGGTTATGCTTGTCAAAGACGAACAATTCTTAAATGCAGAGTTGCCTATACTTGTCAAATTGCAATCTTTGCTCATTTCAACTGTTTTCAATTCTGAACAACCACGAAATGCATCAGAGTCTATGCTTGTAACTCCATTTGGAATATTTATGCTGGTTAAACTTGAACAGTTCTGAAATGCATCAAGGCCTATACTTGTAACACTATCTGGAATGGTTATGCTTGTTAAGCCTGAGCAGCCATAAAATGCAGAAGAACCTATACTTGTAACTTCGTCTGGAATGGTGGACTTGGCACAACCAAAAATTAAAGTGTATGTTGAAGTGTTCACAATCACATTTTGACTATAGTCTTTATATTTTCTATTCCCGTCGGCAACCGTAAGTGATGTTAATCCTGAACAACCAGAAAACGCATTGCTACCAATACTTGTGACTTTATCTGGAATGGTTATGCTTGTTAACGCTGAACAACCATTAAATGCAGAAGAACCTATACTTGTAACTTTATTTGGAATGGTTATGCTTGTTAAGCCTGAGCAACCACAAAATGCCCAACCGCCTATACTTGTAACGCTATTTGGAATGGTTATCTCTGTTAATTTTGAACAATTCTCAAATGCAGAAATGCCAATAGTTGTAACTTTATCTGGAATGGTTATGCTTGTTAACGCTGAACAATCACGAAATGCATAATTGTCTATTGCCGCAACTTCAGTTTCATCTGCAAATTCCACACTTATCAATTTTGTTCTGTATGTATAAAAAGGGCTACTGGAATATGTAGAATTTCCCAACGATTTCACTTTGGTTGGAAAAACAATGCCGAAAGTGCTTGCACTTGCAATTCTCGATTTGGCATCGGCACTAAAACGTGTAAATTGGCCAGTGTAGTCAACTTCAAAATCTGCATCATCTTGCACAATTAAGTCCGGCGTTACTGTTTCCGCTTTTACGGCTAAGTCGGATGCACTCATCTCTGTTGCCTGTGCGAAATTTGTTGATTTGTTAAAATCAATGCTTAAAAACAAACCTGACATAAATGCCACCATAATTACACACGCTACGAATAGTTTAAAAATGCTTTTATGTTTTGTCATATCTTTTCTCCTTTAACGCTTACATTTATTATAGTCATTATTTCATAATATATAGGCTCTTATTAGTTTCATTTGGCGGAGACGGTGGGATTCGGACCCACGTGCCGATTTCTCGACAACCGCATTTCGAGTGCGGCTCGTTGCGACCACTTCGATACGTCTCCAAACGGTTTTATTATATCACGGGAAGCGGACTTTTGCAATCTTTTATTTAAAAAACTTCCTTTTAATTGCAAATTCGCCATGTTTTTTTGTCAATTTTTGCTGGGCGGGATAATATAATTAGAAGATACAGGAGATTTTTTATGCCATTTCTAATCACAGAACCACAAAGAATAGGTGGAACAACTTTGGGCTACAGCGTGTATCCTTATCACCACTCTTTTGACGACCACGCAAACCCTTTGCTTGGCAATCAGAAACTTGTCATCTTTGCTCTTAAAAATTCGCCCTTTATCGAAACTGACCACATTGTGCATCAGGAGATGTTTAAATATGAAAACACAACTTCTGGATATGTTGACGAGAGATTGAAGGATTTTGTTTCAAAACACGAAGAATATGTTTTTGACAAGCGTGCGGTTAGCGATTATTTTGCAAGAGTTCAAACCAAGAATGCAGGAAGCGGAAAACAGTAAAAAAATTTGCAAAAAGTGAAATTTTGTGCTATTCTTTTGTTGTTTATGAACGGCAAAAAAGTTTTTTTTCATTCCAGACCAATTTTTTATGCTTTTTTAGCGTTTTTGTTGGCACTTTCAACAACAAAATTCATTTTTGACGGAAACATTTCCTATATTATTTTTGATTGTGTCATTCTTGTGGCATTTGTTGCATTTACCATTTGGACAAAAAGTTTCAAAATTTTGGCGGTTGTGCTTGCACTGTTTGCATTTGGAATTGGTTGGTGGTTTTTGGGAATTTCCACTTTTGAGGGCAAACATTTTCAAGAAGAGTGCCAAGTTGTTGCACGGCTTTCAGATGATATGACAACCTATTATAATAATGTTAGTGTTGTGGCAAAAGATGTGAAAATAAATGGAAAGAGCGAGGCAAACATTTCGCTATACATAAAAAATGGAGCTGGCAAAGTTAAAGCGGGGGATGTGATAACCTTTGTTGCCCAAATTGAAAATGCTCAACTTTTTGAGGGCGAAAAATTTAACAGTTATTTTTATCGCGACCACACGCCATACACCGCCACAATTTCAAACTTTGTTGTGCAGGGAAACAAACTTTCGGCAATGGAGCAATTCAGGCTAAAAACAAAAAACCTTTTAATTGAAAACATGGGGCAAGAGCAGGGGCAGGTTGCTTATGCGGTTTTGTTTGGTGACAGAAGTGATGTTGACAGCGAGGTGTTTGCCGACTTTCAATCGGCGGGCATTGTGCATTTGCTGGCTGTTTCGGGGCTGCATATAAGTTTTCTTTTGGCAATCATTGCTTTCATTTTGAAAAAATGCCATGTGAAAGGGTTTTGGAATTTTCTTGTGTGCTTGTTGCTGCTGGGGCTTTATGCTTATGCGTGCAATTTCTCCCCTTCAATTTTGAGGGCGGGCATAATGGGCTTGGCGCTAACCTTATCTGTGCAAACGGGCAAATGGTATGACGGGCTAAACGCTTTGGGGCTGGCAGGAATGCTCATTTTGCTGATTTTTCCACTTTTTTCGCTTGATTTGGGCTTTTTAATGAGTTTTTTCTGCGTTTTGGCTATTTTCACACTTTCGCCAATTCTCACAAAATTTTTCTCAAAAGTTTTTCCAAAAATAATCTCGGCTGGGCTTGGGCTTTCGGTGGGAGTGCAAGTTGGAGTTTTGCCTTTCATGGCAAAGATGGGAACGGTTTTCAATGTGCTGACAGTTTTTGCAAATCTTATAATAATTCCAATTTTTTCGCTTGTTTATCCACTGCTTTTTGTGGGCACAATTTTAACGCTGATTATGCCATTTTGCGGTTTTCTGCTGAAAATTAGCGGTTTTGGACTGGATTTTATCCATAAAATTGCAATTTTCTTTGGAAAAACAAATTTATTGTTTAATTTAAGTCCTATAAATATCTTTGCTGTTGCAGCCATTTTTGTGCTATGCTTTTTGTGTAGCAGATATTTCTTGGCTGGCAAAAAAGAAAAGACAATTTGCTGCTCGTGCCTTTCGGTTTTGAGCGTGGTGTTGTTGTGTTTATAATGGAGGTGAATATGAAAACACTTAAAAACAGATTGACAAAAAAAGTTGAGCCTTGCTATTGCGTTCAAGGTGAGGACATTTTGCTTTATGACAAGGCGCTTGAACTTATCAAAAACGCATGCAACCTTCAAATGGAGGAGTTTAATTTTTTGGTTTTTGATGATGACAACTTGAATGTTGATGCCATAATAAACTCATGCGAAACTTTGCCAATGGGAAGTGACAAAAAAGTGGTTTTGCTTAAAAATATAACAAAAATCACCGAAAATTTGAAGAAAAAACTGCAAGAATACACAAAAAAGCCGGTTGAAAGCACTTGTTTGGTGGTTTTTGACTTTTACAATAAATTTGACTTTTTGATTGCTGAAAAGGTGAGCGCAAAGCGATTGGACGAGAAAAGTTTGTCAGAAATTATCACTGCCACCTTAAAGGCGAAGGGCAAAACAATCACTGCTGATGCATGCCAAAAACTTATTGATTGTTGCTGCAACTATTATTCACTCATAAAAAACGAATTGGACAAATTGCTGGCTTTGGACGAGAGCGAAATCACAGCCAAATTGGTTGAAAATTTGGTTTGCAAAGAAACGGAGTTTACTGTTTTTGAACTCACCGATGCTCTTTCAAAAAGAGATGCAAGCAAGGCGGTTTCGTTGTTGAACTTAATGGAAAAGGACACAAAAACTTACACGCTTGTTTTAAATCATTTTAGGCGACTTTTCTTTGCATCAATTTCAGATTTATCTGATAAAGAACTTGCGGATTTGTTGTCGGTTAAAGAATATGCGGTGACAAAATCGCGTGCACTTGCCAAGAATTTTTCAAAAATACAACTTAAAAACATATATGAAATGCTGAATGATGTGGATTTTTATATAAAAAATGGGCAAATGCAAATTGAAAATGCGCTATATTATTTGATTTTTGGTGTTTTATATTGTTAATATAATATAAATAAGAGGTGTTTTTATGGAATTGGAAGAAATAAAACAAGAATTTTTGGAAATTTTTTATGACAACATTGAAAGAGATGGCGCAGAGGACCTTTTGAACTATCTTGAAAAAACGGACTTTTTCACCGCTCCTGCATCGGGCAGACGACACAGCAATTTTGAAGGCGGTTTGTGCTTTCACAGCATAAATGTTTACAAAAGGTTTGTTCGGTTGCTACAAATGGAGTATGGCGACACTTGGAGCGAAAAGATTTCCCAAGAGAGTGTTGCAATCATTGCCTTGCTTCACGACATTTGCAAAGTGAATACATACACAGTTGACATGAAAAATGTTAAGGTTGACGGTCAGTGGGTGCAAAAACCTTATTACAAATATTTTGACACACTGCCTTATGGGCATGGCGAAAAGTCGGTTTATATGATTTCTGGCTTTATGAAACTCACGCGGGAGGAGGCTTTGGCAATAAATTGGCACATGGGTTGCTTTGACCCACGCAGTGCCAACTCAAATGTTCTTTCAGATGTGTTCTATAGATATCCAATTGTTTACCTATTTCATATAGCAGATTATATGGCAAGTTACCTTGACGAAAAAGTTGAGGAGTGATTTTGCGAACACGGGGCATCGTTGTGTTAAAATCTTCAAAAATCGCATAAATAATTAAAGAAATTTTAAAAAAATTGCCACTATTTCGACATTTTTTGGGAAAAGGGTATTGACAACACGCAAAAGATGAGATATAATATAGTCAACAAATAAACAGGAGGTGTTTATTATGGAAATAAAAGCAACTGATCTTAAAAAACAGGTTTACAAATTGGATGATCCAGAAATATCATGGATAAAATCCGCAGTTCCTTATGTTAGCGGAAATCCTCTTGATGGGGAATATATAGAAGTAACCACTAATGTAGGCTCTTCACTTAGGACCAAGCGCAAAGTTATTTTCTTTGAGATTGAAAAGCTTGGGACTGCTGCATTTGTTGAAACAAAGGGGCATTATAAATTGGTTGTGGATGCTTCTGTTGATGCAGCATCCAAAAAAGTGACATTCACCACTGCAAGCGGAACCGATACGACTGCTGCTTCAACAATCACAATGGATTTGAAACCTGAAATTGAAGATGCGATAAATCACGGCACTTTTGTCACTTCACTTTCGTCCTTGAAGGCTGGTAAGAAAACCTTAAAACTTGGAAAAGTTGGAAAGGGGATTCTTATAGGTGCATTGGCAGTTGGATTATTAGCAACTGCAGCAGTAGGCACAACGGAGGGCCTTGTAAACAATTACAAAAACTTCTCTGGGCATTCGTTAGATGAAGCTGTTGTTGCAGAAGTTTCTAAGGATTTGAATCTTAATGAGAAAACTTTATCCACATTCGCAAACAACTATAATGGTGTTGTTTACAGTGTTGGCAATCCTTGGGTTGTTGGCGCAACTCCTCTTGATGTTTTGAAAGGCAATACGTTGGGCAAACATGCAGGAGAATATAACTTTGCAGGCAAAAAATCTTATAGCAAAGAAAACAAACAAGTTCTTGCTGAGGATATAGCTTTTGCTATGGCAAAGGATGTTATTGCAGAATACGATATGGCTGGAAAAGATATTGACGCCTTGAATCCTCAATATCCAATCACTGTAAATAACACAGACGCTTCAAAAACAGAAGGTTTTGTTGAAATTCTTCAAAACATTAATTTAGAAAATGCAAACGGTGCACATTCCAAACTTTCCGAGTCACAAATTAATGCTATACTTGATTATTATCAAACTTTCTGGGAAGAAGAAGCAACAAAAATAACAGAAAAAGGTGCTTTAGCAAATGCAAATGCACAGGCGGCTGCCAACGCGAAGGCAAACGCAACCGCACAAGCAGAAGCATCTATTGACGCAGCAATTCGTTCTGAGTTTAGTTCAACAGTTGGCGAGTATGACATCGATTGGAACACTGGAAAATTTGTTGCTTGGTCTGCAGATGAAGATAGAGAATTTAGATATAGCGGACAATCAGATGCTCTTATCAAGAATTTTGAAAATGGCGAAACAATAACACCAGAAGAAATCGCAGCAGCAATCGATGGCGCAGAAATAACAAAAGGTCAAAAATTGGAAAATTATATTGGCGATTTGTTTGGAGAAGGCAAAACTTATTCTGATATGAAAGAAAAATTTGAAACAAAATTGGGAACAAAAAGAGATTCTGACCAAATTAAATATGCTGCTGATAGAGTTGATTATTATGTTGACCTTGACACAACAAATTATGCCGCAGACAACACAATGACTGTAACCTATTACGTTGACTGTTATAAACAAAACGAAAACACAAAGGCGTATGAGTATTCTGGCTCTTCCACAGTTGAAGGAAAAACTGTTGTTACAAACGGAGTTGCATCACCAGATGCACGTGTTGGAACAGCAATGTCAATGTTTGACAGATTAACTTTCAAAAACAGTGGAATTTCACGTGAAGAAGATGTTCTTGTAAAATAAAAACAAAAAACAGGCAAAAACGCCTGTTTTTTTAACGTTTCAAAAGAAATTTGCATAAAAAATCGTATTGGAGGTTTTTATGCAAGAAATTCAAAAAGAAAGGTTTAAAACTGCTCAGGATTGCCGAGAGGACATAATTGGCGAACTTATGGCAATAACGCAATATGAAAACCATTATTATGCCACCGATGACCCTGTGGCAAGGGCAACAATTTTGGATATTATGAATGAAGAGAAAATGCATGTGGGGCAGTTGTTTGGGCTTTTGTTTAGGCTTGATGAAGTGGCTCAAACGCAATTTGAAAAAGGTTTTGACGAATTTTTGAATGATGATGAATAACAAAAAACTGCATTGAAAGATGCAGTTTTTTTTGTTGGTGCGGATGGAGAGGGTCGAACTCTCATGGTGTTGCCACCGCAGGCACCTGAAGCCTGTGCGTCTGCCATTCCGCCACATCCGCTTGAACTTTATTTTAATATATTTATCTTGTTTTGTCAAGAGAAATGCCCGCTTGCTTGACAGAAAATCTTTGATTGATTATACTTTGTATATGGAAAAAGTTAAAACGCAAATTTTTGATGTTTCTTATGAGGGCGCAGGAGTTGGCAAAACTGACGGGCAAATTGTTTTTGTGCCAAAGAGTTTGCCAGAAGAAGAATTGGAAATTGAAATTCAAAAAAGAACAAACAAATTTTTGATTGGCAAAATCAGCAAAATTATAAAGCCCAACAAAAGTCGCATAACAGCCGCGTGTCCATATTTTGATGTTTGTGGAGGCTGTGATTTTCAACATTGCACAGATGAGTGTGAAAGACAGTTGAAAATTCACATTCTGAAAAACGAACTGAAAAAAGTTGGCTTTAACAAAGATGTTGAATTTGAAAGTTCTGACAAACGGTTGGGTTATCGAAACAAAATCAAATTTGAAGTGAAAGACGGTAAGATTGGATATTTTAAAACCAAATCTCACAACTTTTTTGAGGTTGAATTTTGCCCAATCGCAAGCAAAAAGATAAATGACAGTTTGCCAAAAATCAAAGAATTTTTATGCGCGAACAACTTTGAAAATCTTCAAAATGTGTATGTTAAAGAAAGCGAAAAAAATGTTGGAATTTGTTTTCTTTTTTCAAAAAATGCAAAAAATTACGCAAAAAATGCAAAAAAAATCGAAATTTTAAGCAATTTTGATGTGTTTTTTGCTTTTGGAGATATTTTAGAAAGTGATAAAACCAAACTTATTTGTGTTTTTGGTGACAAAAATTTTGATATGAGGGCGTTCTCTCAGGTGAACAATTTTGTTGCGCAAAAACTTTATAAAACGCTTTGCAATTTGGCGGATGGACAAGTTGTTGTCAATGCTTATTCTGGGCAGGGCGCGCTTTCAAAAATGCTGGCGCAAAAATGCAAATTGGTTTATGGAATTGAAATGCAAAAGTCCACTCACAACAAAGCCGAACTTATAAAAACAGCCAATATGACAAATATTTGCGGAAAAGTTGAAGAAAAATTAAAGACAATAGACAAAAAAATTGATGTCATAATTCTTGACCCGGCAAGAGCAGGGTGTGAGGCAAGGGTTTTGCAGGAGATAAAAAACAGAAAAATTGAAAATGTTTTTTATGTTTCATGCAACTTTTCCACTTTAATTCGAGATGTCAAAATTTTGCAAGAAAATTATGCCATTCAAAGCATAAAAATTTTTGATATGTTCCCTATGACTGCAAGCCTTGAAACACTCGTTATTATGGGCAGAAAAGCCAATTAAAGAACAGCGAGTTTTAATACATAAAATTTTTTCATATATTATTTAAAAGATTTTAAATAATTTTGATTGACTTTAATGCCGCTTTGTGCTACAATTTATTAAATCATTGAAGGGCTTGTAATTTAATTTTGAAATGAGGTGTCGGTGACGACTTTTTATAAAAAAATTCTTCCTACATTTTTGGTTATTGCGCTTGCCGTTTTGACTGGTCTTGTCATCGGCAAAATGTATCTTAGTGCCAACACTGCTCTTGCGGACTCAAAACTTTCTTGGGCAGAGGCGCACACGCCAATGAATGAGGTTGAGGCGCTTTACAACAGTTCAAAAGAAAAAAACATTAAAGAATTTTCGGCAAAAGAACTTTATTTGATTGCCGAATACAAACTTTCTCTTTCTGATTTCACAATAACCACCACAGGAACAATCGAAAGTGGCGTTTCTCTTGGCGGAAAAGTTGTGGGAAAGGAAAGCCCTGTTATGATGAGAAGTGTTAAGCAAAAAGCGGGGAATCTTTACACTTATGAAAAACTAAGCCCAACACGTTCTGTTGCTGGCATCCCAACACCAAACATTTGTATGCAGATGACGTATGACCTTCAAAAGAAAAACGAAGTTAAAATTGTTAAAAGTGACAGCGGAGCATATTTCACAAACAAAGGTTCTTATTCAAGCATAGATCCTTCCGTTTTGCGTGCGGATTTTGACGGGGCAAGCGTGAAAGACACAACAAGAATGCGTGTGGCTGACTATGAAAAGCAATTTAAGGCAACCCCAGATAAGCAATATGTTCCTTTCATTATTTCAAATGTAACTTACAAAGCAAAGCCAGAAGTGACGCATCAAGACGGCTTGCATTCTTTCACCATTAGGCTTGACGGACACGATGTTTTGAAAGATGCTGCACTCTATTATGCCAAAGAAATTTGCTACACTTGTGGCTATGGAAACCCAAGCATAAATTGGAGCAATGTGACAATCAATGTTGTTATTGATGACAACTTCAATTTCAAAACCATTGAATATGACGAAAACTACAAACTTTTTGCCTCTGGTTTGCCAATGGGCGTTCAAAGCGCCGAAGTTGAAGACAAATTTGTGAGCGTGTTCAACATTTCGGAGGTGGCTTGATGAAAAATAAGCGCCTTAGAGTTAAAAGTTGGAGCATTGAGTCAAATCGTTCTGGAACAAGCACGGCTGAAATTAAAAGGCCGGCAACGCTGTTTCCTGGGCTGTTTAAGAAGTTCGTTTTGTTTATAACTGTTGCACTTTGCACATTCTTTGGGTGCATATACTTTTTCAACGGCGGCGTTGGACTTATGCAGGGGCAAGGGACTTTGGCTGAGCAACCATTTTTGCAATTGGTTGGAAACATCATGGGCATAACCAATATCAGCGTGGGCAAAGATGATAAAAATTTTGAACTTATTTTGAAATATCACGATGATGCGCAAGGTGAAGGGCAGGCAGAGCCAACAGATTTGAATTTGGCTGTGAAGGGCTATGTTGTTTGGGATTCCGCAAGTGGAATTGATGTAAATTTGAATTTTTATGACAAAATCAAACTTGGCGAAGACGATGATAATTTGGGGCTTTTGGTTGTTGATGACAGTGAGCCTCCAATTTACGCAATAAGTGTGAACTCTGTAGGGAACACATTGTTTTTTGGCATAAATGGAAATGTTTACAAAATTGACACCACTCCAATGTATGAGGGCGGAGCGAGCATTGATTTGAGTTCTGTTTTGGATTTAATTAAACAAAACTTGCCTTTTGATTTGGATGCAATCATCACAAGTGCGCTGGGCTTTGGAATTGATGAACTTGATATGGAAGCACTTGGGCAAAATCCAACAAAACTTAAAGCTGGAGGCTATCAATTTGAAATAAGGCCTGCAAGCCGCCCAGATGAAGAAGGAAACAGAATCTATTCCCCTTTGAAAGCCATCATTAAAACAGATGCGAATTACAACATTGTTTCGGCGGAGATAGACCAAATCAACCTTGAAAATTATAAAATTCGATTTTCCGCTCCTGATGTTGTTATGAACAGCAACAAAATTAAGGTTGAGCAGCAAGCGCCAGAGGAGTTTGTGAACTTGTCTTATGTAAACCAATTTGTTGAATATGGCGCAAATTTGTTTAAATACAATCAATTTGTGGGCGGGCAGGCAACATTCACGCTTGCGAACAAACAAAAAACTTACGTTGCAAATTTCACGCTTGAAAATGGCGATAAGAAGAACATTTTGATTGAAACAAACATCGATGGGCTTGCACTGCAAGTTGCTTATAAAGATGATTTCATTTATGTTAAAGCAGACGATGTTAAAGTGAAAGTTGGTGCAAGCAAAAAGTGGCTTGAGGCACTGGACAGAATCCTTTCCAAACATTTTGACATCAGTGTTGAAGAAAAATTGAATGAATTTTTGGACAAATTAAAGCAAAAACTTCCAAGCGAAAATATTGAAAACACAATTTTTGGATTTTTGACAAAGAACCTTTCAAATCCAGATAATTTGATGAAAATTTTGCCACAAAACTCTGTTTTGGACGGCAATGCCTTAACAATTTCTTGGAAAAATGGCGAAACGTTAACTTTGACAAGAGAGCCTCAAACTGTGCTTGTTTGGGAAGATGTTCCACAAGAAGAGGGCGAAACGGAAGAGCTAACTCAGCGCCAAGTTGAAAAACAAATTTATGTGCTTGACACTGCCAGCGTAAACCTTGCAAAAGAGAGTGGCAGCATTAACTTTGATGTGCTTACATCAGGCATTGAATTTGACACAACGGGCTATGAAAATGCGGATGCTCTTTTGGAACTTGAAAAACTTGTTGACGAAATTTTAACCGCACAAAAATTTGGCGGAAGTGCAACAATAACTTATAAGAATGAGCCTATCAGCGGGGATTATGTTGTCAATTTTGAAGCGAACAGAGTTTGCATCAAATTTACAACCCAACTGTTTGGCGAGAATGTTGAAATTTATGCAAATCTTGTAACCACTGCCGAAAATGAAATTTCTTTGGGAGAGATTTATCTTGTGCTTGGGCAGAATGAACTTTCAAAGAGCAAAGTTGTTATTCGGGGCGATTATTCAAATCTGGACGAATATGTTGAAAAAATAACAGCCTTCTTGCCAAAGCAAACCAATCAAGATGTTGAAAAAGAAGAGGTTAAGAGCGTTGTTGCACAAATTAAAGAAGTTTTGGCGGAACTTGTTAAATTTGATGTGACGATTGAAACGCTTTATGCCCTTAACAAAGTTGAGGTGAAAGAGGACACTGCCAACATCACAATTTCCTATGAGGACATTTTTGTTGAGTTGTCCGCTAAAGTTGCACAAGAAAAAATTGTTCTTCCAACAGAGAACGAAAACTTATTAAACCTTTTGGATAAGGCAAGCGCACTTAAAAAGTTCATTGAGGGAAAAGAATTTGCTCTTGGATTTACTTTGAAATACAACAACATTGACCTTGCAGGAAAGGCTTATATAAATTTGACTGTCAAAGAGAATCCAATCTTTGAGATTGACGGAATTAAACTTGGAGAAGATGAAATTAATTTAAGATATGCCGGCGGAATGATGTATGTTATTTACAACGAAAAAGTTGATGGGCAAGATGTTTCGCACAAGATGCAAATTGACATGAATCAAATTATGGCAGAAAACGGACTCGCAAGTGTTGTTGAAAGCCTTTTGCCAACCTTTGGCGTGGAGAAAAACGAAAATGCTCTGCCAGAATTTTTAACCAAAATGTTTGGGCAAGATTTAACAAATATGCCAATTTCAGAAATTTTGAAAAACATATCGCTTGAATTAAGCGGCAACATTGAAAACCTTAATGTTGGCTTTGAGTTTATGGGCTTTAAGGGCGAGGCAAACATTGCATTTGCAGGGGAAAATATTTCAAGTGCGGATGTGAAATTGAGTAAAGGCAATCAAAAAGAAATTTCTCTTGGCGTTTCAGTTGGAGATGTTAACGAATTTGAAAGCAAATTTGCAAACCTTGATGGCTTCTACAACCTTATCTCTCAACACAGCGGAAATGTGACTGTTAATTTGTATGGAAAAGAATTTGTTTTGCAAGCAGAGTTAGACCTTACAAAAGATATTCGCCTACAACTTTCTGGCAATGTTTTGGGACTTGAAACAGAACTACTTTTGCACAACAACAAATTGTCTTTGAAACTTGGCGAGGTTGTGTTCTCTGGCACGATTGACAAAGATTTTGTTGATGAAATTCAAAAGCTTCTTCCAAATTCTGAGCAAGAGAAGAGAACCATTGAACAAATTCTTGATTTGATTGACACCACAAAGATTAACATGTCTAGCATTGTTAAACTTGCGTTTGGCGAAGAACTTTCAATCTCAAAACAAATTAATGACAACATTTCAATTTCGGCAACTTTGAAAGAAACCTCAAACCTTTCAATAGATGAGCCAAAAACATCTAACGACACAATTTTGGATATTATCTCAAAAATACAATCTGTTAAGACATTTGTTGAGGGCAACGAGTTTGCATTTAATTTTGCAATGGAATACAACAACATTGACATTTCAGGCATGGCATATGTTAACTTGACTGATGAGAAAAATCCTATTTTTGAGATTGATGGAATTAAACTTGGCGAAGACGAAATTAATTTGAGATATGACGGCGGAATGTTGTATGTTATTTACAACGAAAAGGTTGGCGGGCAAGATGTTTCGCACAAGATGAAAATTAACATGAAAAAAGTTTTGGCAGAAAACGGACTTGCAAGTGTGATTGAAAATATGCTGCCAAACTTGGGGATAAAGGAAGATAAAAACGCACTGTCAAAATTCTTGACAAAAATGTTTGGAAAAGATGTAACTCAAATGAAATTTGTTGAAATTTTGAACAACATAACTTTAACTTCTTTGAGCGGCAATTTATCTGACCTCAGCGCTGACTTTGAGTTTATGGGCTTCTCCGGAACAACAGAGGTTATGTTTAGCGGCAACAATGTTTCAGGAGTAAGTGTTGAGTTGCAGCAAGAGAACAAAAAACAAGTTTCAATTGGCGCAACAGTTGGCAAGTTTAACACCAAATTTGAAGATTTGAGTGGCTTCTACAACCTCATTTCACAACACAAAGGAACTGTGACACTTGATTTGTTTGGCTACGAAACAACTTTCAATCTTGAAGTTGATTTGACTGATAAATTGTATGCAAAACTCACGGGCTCTATTTTGGGCGTTGACGTTGAATTTATCTTGCTTAATGACACTTTGTCACTCACACTTGACAAAGTTGTTGTTTCTGGCAAATTGAACAAAACCCTTATTGATGAAATTAAGAAGTTCCTTCCAGAAAAGGATAAGAAAACAATTGAGGAAATTTTGGACGGCATTAACACAAGTTCTTTTGACATGGCAAAATATATTAAACTTGTTTTGGGTGACTCTCTTACAATTTCAAAACAAATAAAAGACAACATTTCAATATCTGCCACTTTGAAAGAGGACAATGTAACATGTGAACAGCCAAAAACTTCAAAAGACAGCCTTGTGGCATTGCTTTCAAAAATAACCCCAACTCAAACATTTGTTGAGGGGAAAGAGTTTGCATTTGGATTTGCTTTGAAATACAACAACATTGACCTTTCTGGCACAGCATATGTTAACTTTATCGATGAGAAAAATCCAATCTTTGAGATTGACGGAATTAAACTTGGCGATGACGAAATTAAGTTGAGATATGACGGCGGGTTGCTATACGTTATTTACAACGAAAAAGTTGACGGGCAAGATGTTTTGCACAAGATGAAAATTGACATTAATCAAGTTTTGGCAGAAAACGGACTTGCAAGTGTTATTGAAAGCCTTTTGCCAACCTTTGGCGTGGAGAAAAACGAAAATGCTCTGCCAGAATTTTTAACCAAGATGTTTGGGCAAGATTTAACACAAACGTCAATTTCTGACATTTTGAAAAACATATCGCTTGAATTAAGCGGCAACATTGAAAACCTTAATGTTGGCTTTGAGTTTATGGGCTTCTCCGGAACAGCAGAGATTGAGTTTGCTGACAACAACCTTTCAAATGTAAGCATTACGCTTAGTCAAGAAGGCAAAAAACAAGTGACTCTTGGCGTTTCAGTTGGAGATGTTAACGAATTTGAAAGCAAATTTGCAAACCTTGATGGCTTCTACAACATTATCTCTCAACACAGCGGAAATGTGACTGTTAATTTGTATGGCAAAGAATTTGTTTTGCAAGCAGCATTGGACCTTACAAAAGGCATTCACTTACAACTTTCCGGCAATGTTTTGGGACTTGAAACAGAACTTCTTTTGCACAACAACAAGTTGTCTTTGAAACTTGGCGAGGTTGTGTTCTCTGGCACAATTGACAAAGATTTTGTTGAAGAGTTCAAAAAAATGCTTCCAGCAAAAGAAAAGAAAACCATTGAACAAATGCTTGATTTAATTGACACCACAAAGATTGACATTTCAAATATTGTTAAACTTGCCTTTGGCGAAGAACTTTCAATTTCAAAACAAATTAATGACAACATTTCAATTTCGGCAACTTTTAACGAAGCTTCAAACCTTTCAATAGGTGAACCAAAATCTTCGGGCAATGCTCTAATTTCGCTTTTGCCAAAAGTTAAGAATTTGATTGACTGTGTTGGCTCTGGCAAGTTTGGCGCAAAGTTCAATCTAAATTATAACAAAACATCAACACGAAGCGGGCTTGACCTTTCTGGAAATGTTAAGTTTGTTTTGGGCAACGAAAAATTGGGAACAACCAATGAACTGCTTGTCACAATTGACAATGTGTTTGGCGAGCCAATAAACATTAGGATGCATTTTGATAAAGCTGCAGGAAACTATGTTTTGTATATTTCAATAGGTGGAAACATCAAAATAAAGCAAGCCATTCAGCAAAAGGCCGCGTCAACCGAAGTTGTTGATGCTGTTGAGCAGGCGGCAAAGAGCACGTTTGGCGTTGACCTTGATTTTGGCATTTTGGCAAATGTTATAGATTTGTTCAAACTTGATGTTAAAGGCGTTTTGGATTCGCTTGAACTTGGATTTTCTTATGATGAAAATTTGCAAACCTACAATTTAACAGTTGACACAAAAAACAAAACTGTTGCAACCGATAAACTTCTTCTTGACGCAACCATAAAATTTGTTGACGACAAGTTGACAAGCGATGGCTGCATCGCAGTTGACGTGTATGACGGCTATTTGTCTGGCACTTTGAGTTTGCTTGAAAATGTTTCAATCGATGAATTTAGTGAAGAAAACTACAAAGGCTACAAAGATTATGTAACCGGACTTTTGGGCGTGGCTGGATTGGTTGAAAATGAAACACAGGTGGCTGAGGACATTTTTGCCTTTTCATCTGACATTGCAATAAGATATATGTTCTCAGATTTCTATGGCAAACTCACGGTTATGCTTATTAAAGATGACAATTTCAAAGCATCATTTGGTGGGCTTAGACCGGTTGTTCAACTTTACACAACCTCGCTTGGGCTTAGCACCTATGTTTATCTTGTTGATGAAATTTCAAATGGTGAAATTGTTCACATGATTTATGCCGATGTTAATGGACTTATGTTAAAAACTGAACTTACAGCAGAAAACATCAATCATATTTTGGATTTCATTCAAAACGAACTTGGAATTTCTTTGACGAAAGAGCAGGAGAGCGAAGGGCAAGCAGAGGCCGAACTAGAAGAAATTGAGGGGCAAGTTGAAACCACAAAAGAGGCGTTTAGGGTTGTTATTCCACTTCTCACAAACATTTTTGCAAAGTGGACTGAGGTTGTTCAAGACGAACAAACTTTGCGAAACGGAATACAAATTGATGTTGACGGCAAGCTTATTTACGCAGAGGCAAGTTGGTTTGAAAACATTTTTGCACAAATTTTGGTGGACACAACAAACGGCATTGCCCCACAAAGTGTTGTGCTTGGCGCAAACATCACAGACGGCAACACCAAGCCATTTGCAGAGGACACGAAATATCCAAAGGACGAAAATGGCAACTTAACTGAGTGGCATTTGAAGGATGCTGAGGGCAATGTTCTGGAAATTCCAGAAACACAAAACCTCAATTTTGCAGTTTATCTTACAAACCTCACGCTTGGAGATATTGGAGACATAGACCAAAAATTTGGCGGCGAGGTTGTTGAGGGTGCACACAGACTTAAAAACCTAACAAAACTTCAAACCAATAACGGGCTTGCGGCTCTTACAGAGTTCCACGATTTGGAAGAAATTTTGCCAGCAGTTAAATCGGTTTATGATTATTTTAAAGGATTTAATTATAAGATTGTAATTGATAAAAATGAAGGTGGCATGATAAATCTTGGCGACACCAAGATAACCGATATTGGCGCAGATATCACTGTTGAGGTTGCAAAAGTTCCGGATGGCACTTCAAATCCATCTGGCATCAAGTTGTTTAATGGAAGATCGTTGAAAGTTCAGGCTTATCTCGATTTTGAAATTTCTTCAATCACCGATGCCGCCGCACAAACGTGGTCGGCTCCGGTTAGACATTTGATTGACATTCTCTATGACAGTCAAGGCGAGGGCTTGTATGTTTCTTACACACATGGCAAAAATATAAACACCAACGACATCAACAGTAGCAAGAAGTTAAGCGTGTTCATTAAAAACGAAAGCATGAGCGAACTTATTGCAATGGTGTTTGCCGCATTTAGGGTTAATCTCGGCGATGAACTTGCAGAAGAATTGAATATAGTTGGCAAAAATCAAACAGACTTCACATTCTTCCAAGAATTGATGGGAATTGAGGATAACGACAAGAGCGGCGACATGACAAGAGTTAGCACCTTGCTTAACAACATAAGTTCTGCTTTGCAACTTTTGAAATCACTTAAATTTGAGAAAGTGAACGGCGTTACAAGCTTGTCGGCGATGATTGACCTTTCGGAATTTGATTTTAAGGCTGGGGATAAAACGCTTACCAGTGTGAAACTTAACTTGGACGAAACTTCCGGAAAGCTTAAACTTTCAAATATTGAAATTCATGACAACAGTTTTATAAATTTAAAAGTTCAGTTTAACGATTTTGTTGCAAACTTTGATTATCTAACACGCAACACCCAAGAACATTTTGATTTCAGTTCTTTGCCAACCTTTGTGGATATGTTGGTGAACACATTAAACACAAAAGGACTTAATCTCCATATGACCTACGAGCCAAAGAATGATGATGAAGAAAAAGCGCTTGTCCTTTTGGGTGGGCTTTACGGCTTGAAACTGGGCATTGATTTGGAAATTAAATTTAACGCTGAAAACAAACTTGAAGTTTATGGAGAAGTTAGAACTCAAGGGCGTGAGATTGTCACATTGGCAAGAGCCGGATTGTATGGACACACATACACAAATCAAATGCCATTTGGAACGGTTGAAGAAGGCGCTTGGGGTGTGCAAGTTGGACGAAAAGTGTCCACAATTGAGATGAACTTTGATAAAGCCATCAATGAATACAAGCTTGTTGTGACACAATACAATGAGAAAAATGAAGCCGGCGATTTGAAACTTGGTGGAAGCGGAAATGCTGATTGGACTTACAAGATGTCCGACATAGGTAAAGACCACGGCTTTGTAAACAAGGATGGCAAAGTTGAAATCACAAGCACAAACATCTTTAAGATTTTGGCGCAGGTTCTTGGACTAACAAACACTATAACAATAGACATTGTTAAACTTGTTGCTTCAATGCATCCAGAACCAACAGTTGAACAACTTTTGCTTGGTTATAATGTTGAAGATGTTAAAGATAATGCGGGAAATGTTGACGGAAAGGATTATATTTTAAGTTTGAGCGGCTCGAATTTAACTGGCGTAAGCCAATTTGGAGATTTCGATTTGCATATTGTTTCTCGCGAATCAACTTACACAAAGAACGGCAGAAAACTCAACTTCATAGACCAAATTAAAACATCTTTGGACATTGCTGGGGCGGTTAAAATTAATCTTAACTTGCAGTCTCAAAGCGGGCAGAAGTATTTGGGTTACACCGATATGCCAAATATGCCATCACACACGTTTACAACAAATCAAACATATAGAGACGAATATTGCAAAAACAAAATCACTCTTGTTGAAAATGGTGCACAAGATGTTGATGACATTTATGAATATGAAGGCGGAGCAATAGAGTTGCCAACTTATGAAACCTATGTTGTTGACGACAAGGATGGCGCAAAAACAAAAACAACGCGTGTTTTTGACGGTTGGTGGACAACTGAGAATTTTGACGATGGAACACGATTTGATGAAAAAATAATGCCACAACAAAATGTAACTCTCTATGCAAAATGGATAGACACAGTTGAGTATTACAGAACAATCACCTTTGTCACAAATGAGGACACCATAACCGAGGATGATATTGTGAAACTTGAGGGTTCAGACATCATTTTGCCTTGGTATTCACAAGATGTTGTGTATGACGACATTGGAAATCAAAAACTGACAAGAAAATTTGACGGCTGGTGGACAACATCAACCTTTGAGGAAGGCACAAGGTTTGACGAAAACAAGATGCCAACACATGATGTTGTTTTGTATGCAAAGTGGAAGGATGATTTGAAGCATTATTACACTTTGAAGTTTGAAACGGGGATTGATGAAGTTCTAACCTACGAAGAAGAAAAAGTGCTTGAAGGGGATGTGTTTGAATTTAAAACACCAACTCAGCAGCAAATCACTGAAGGAAACACAACAACTTATTACACCTTTGTTGGCTGGTTCACAACGGCGGATTATCAAGAGGGCACGCAATGGACAACTGATTATATGCCAAATTATGATTTAACCCTATATGCAAAATGGGATACAGTTGTGGAAACCACTCATCAAATCACACTTCTTGACAACAATGTTGTTGTGGATACGTTGCGAGGAATTGAAGGAAGAGCATTTGACTTGACAGGCAGAAACAAAGTTGTAACAGGAACTGGCGGATATGACACAGAATTCTATTGGGATGCAGCCTACACCCACAAACTTACAGCAGAAGATTTCATTATGCCAGAAAAAGACATCGAAATTCACGTAAGAAACTGGTACACAGTAACCTACACAAGTGAATATGGCAACACAGCAACAAAAGTTTACCACTTGCTTCAGGGTTCAAGTTTAACTCCACCAACACAAACCGACTATAATAAGGATTTTGCAGATTACAGAGAGTATTATCATTTCTTGGGCTATGAAAAAACTTTGTCTGAAATGCCTAACGAGGATATGACAATAAAGGCAAATTGGAATGTAGAACAAAAGTATTTCTACACAATAGAGTTTAAATTGAATTGGTATAAACCAACAGGTGTATCAGGTTATGGTCCAAGTCACCACTTTGAAGATGTGAAATGGGTAAAAGGAGCTTCTACAGTAACTAAATTAGTGCAGGGTGACATAATCGACTTGACAGGATATAGGGCTCAAGGTGTTGCATATAAGACAAGATGGAATGTCATAAGAGACGGCGTATATTCTTCAACATCCTGGGGACTTAACCCATGGTCAGATGAAACATCTGCTCATGCAAGCGGAAGCAAAACTTCTTACACTTTAGATCCAAATGATGATAAAAATGGTGACCGCATTATTGAACTTTATGCTTGTTGGGAAAGAACAGGAGATTAAAAAAAGAGCAAATTTGCTCTTTTTTTTGTTTTTTTTAATATTTTTTTAAATTAATTTGAAAAATGTTCTTTCCAACGTGCAATCATATCGTCATCAATTCTTGCAAAAAGTGGGGCAGGTTGATTGATTTTGTGCTGTTTTGGAATGTCTATTTTGCTTGCAACTTGCCACATTTCTGGGGCGTTTGGTTGTCCGTCAAAATTCAACTGTTTCCAAATTTCTGCGGTTTTTGTTGGGATGATTGGGCTTGCAACAATCGCCAAGGCTCTTGCCATATTCAAACACAAATACAAAACTTTTCTTGCGTCATCCAAGTCGCCATTTTTAATAAGTGTCCATGGGGCAGTTTTTTCAAGATATGTGTTTCCAATGGAGGCAAAACGCATAATCTCTTTGTAGGCTTGCCTAAATTCCGTCTTGGCAAAAAGTTCTGCAATTTGCTCTGGCAGAGTGGTTATTGCCTCAACCATTTCTTTATCATTTTCATTTAGGTTGTTTTTAATTTCGTCAAAATTCAGCCCGGCAACGCCTTCAAAGTTTTTGTTTAACATATTCAAAGTTCTGTTGAAGAAATTGCCATATTTTCCAACAAGTTCAGCGTTTGTGTTTTGCCTAAAGCCTTCATAGGTGAAGTCGCTGTCCTTGTTTTCAGGGAAGATTGACACAAGATAAGCACGCAGGGCATCAACATCCAAGTCGCTGTCCAAAAGTTTGTCACAGAAAATGCCAACTTTTTTCGATTTTGAGAATTTTTGCCCTTCAAAATTTAGGAAGTTAAAGCCAACCACGTTTGTTGCCAAATTGTATTTCTTGCAAGCAAGTTCCATACTTGGGAAGAAAACTGCGTGAAAATCAATGTTATCTTTGCCAATGAAGTTGTAAATTTCACAGTCTTTGTTCTGCCATCTATCTTTAACCATCTCATCGCCGCCAAGTTCTTTTGTTATGGAAATATAGCCAATTGGCGCGTCAAACCACACATAAAAAACTTTATCCTCAAAGCCCTCAAGTGGCACTTTTATTCCCCAATGTATGTCACGGGTGATGCAACGTGGTTTCAAGCCTTCTTTAAACCATTTGTTTGTCATCATATAAACGTGATTGCGCCAAATGTCTTTTTTGCTTTCAACCCACCTTTGAAGCTCGGGTTGAAGTTTATCCAATTTGATGTATATATGTTTTGTTGTCTTTTTAACGGCATCTTGTCCGCAAAAAGCACACTTAGGGTTGATTAAGTCGTCAAGTTCATAAGTTTTCCCGCATTTGTCACATTGGTCGCCATATGCATGGTCATAGCCGCAATATGGACATGTTCCATAAACAAACCTATCCGCAAGAGCCTCTTTGTCATGCTCACAGAAAAGCATCTGGCTTTCTTTTTCTTCTGTGTAACCATTTTTGTATATTTCATTGAAGAAATCGATTGTGGTTTGTTCATGAATTTTTGTGTTTGTTCCACTGAAAATATCAAAATCAATGTTGAAGTATTTTGCAATGTTTTTCATTTTGTTGTTCATTGTTTTGATGTATTCATTTATCTCCATCCCTTCCTTTTTGGCTGAGATATAACTTGAAGTTCCGTGGTCGTCAGTTCCGCTGACATAAACAACATCGTTTCCATAGGTTTTGTTAAACCTTGTGAACACATCTCCCGGCAGCCAGCAGCCAACCATATGTCCAAGGTGGGGCAGGCCGTTCACATACAAAAGTGCAGCGGTCACCAATATCTTTTTCTTTTTCATAAATAACTTCCTTTTTATTAAAATTTGATTAAAATGCACAAAATTTGCGTTTTTTTTGCAAATTTTAGCGTTTTTTAGCAAATTTTTCAACCAAATCTTCAAATTTGAGTTTTTCCTGTTGGGAAGTTTGCATGTCTTTTAAGGTGTATTCTTTGGCCTTTACTTCATCTTTTCCAACAATCAAAACGTATTTCACTCCACGCTTGTTTGCTTCTTTCATTTTGGCTTTAAAGCTTTTTGCCTCATACAAACAATCAGCCAAAACTCCATTTTCGCGAAGGCGAGTCACAAGTTCAAGTCCGGCGTGCAGGGTGTCATCAAAAGTTATGATTGAAACATCCACTTCATTTGTTTTTTCCTTAAAATACCCATTTTGTGTTAAGATTGAGAACAAACGGGTTATACCAACACTCATGCCCACGCCGGGCATATTTTTATTGCTGAAATATCCGCAAAGATTTTCAAATCTTCCGCCAGCACCAACAGCATCTTTGCCGTCTTTCAAAAAGCCTTCAAACACAGTTCCGGTGTAATAATTATGTCCGCGAATGATGCCTAAATTGCCAACAACACATTTCGTTCCAAACGCTTCAAGGTGATTTGCCAATTCCTCAAATTCATCTAATCCCTTTTGAAAAACTTCATTTTTGCAGAAATTACGCAAATTTTTGCAAATTTCTTCGATTTTTCCTGTGTTTTTTGTCAATTTTATGATATTTTCACATTCCTTTGCATTAAGTCCAATCTCTTGCAATTCAGCCACTGCATCTTCAAGAGGGATTTTTTCTAGTTTGTCAAGCACAATAAAAATTTCGGTTGCCTTATCTGATTTTTTCAGCTCGTCAATATATCCAGCCAAAATTTTGCGGTTTGAAACTTCAATTCTAACTTCAAGCCCAAGTTCTTTAAAGCATTTTTCAAAAAGGGACAAACATTCTGCATCTGCCACCAAAGATAGTTCGCCATCGCCAATTATGTCGGCATCACATTGATAAAACTCACGATAACGCCCTTTTTGTGGCCTTTCACCGCGATAAACCTTGCCTATTTGATATCTTTTGAATGGAAAGTTCAATTCGTTTTGGTGCATAGCCACAAATCTTGCAAGGGGCACGGTTAAATCATAGCGCATGCACATGTCTGTGTCGCCCTTTGTGAATCGATAAATCTCTTTGTCCACATCTCCGCCACTTTTGGCAAGCAAAACATCGCTATACTCCAACACGGGCGTGTCAAGTGGCACAAAACAGTTTTGTTTAAAAACCTTTTCAAGTTTTGAAAGCATCTCTGAGAACAAAATTTGTTCTTCAGGCATCAACTCCCAAAAACCTTTAAGTTTGCGAGGTTCAATTTTTTTATCCATTTTTATTCCTTTTTATTTGACATTGTAATATAAATTTCGCGATTTTGTCAAGCGTATAGTAAACATAAGTTATGCACAAATATTTTCCACTTATCCACAAATTTATAAATATTCATGAGGATTTATGAATATACAATGTGGAAAAATGGCTCAAAAACCGAGAAAACCACCGAAGTTATCCACATTTCCACATTTTTGTGGACAATTTTTCCAAAACCTCAGTCCAAAAATTCAAAAAAAGTGGTTTATAAGTGTTTTTTCTGAAAATTGGATTTTTTTGAGATTGCCTCCACAAACAAAACTTTTTGAAAAAATTTGAATATATTATAAGTTTAGGAAATTTTTATACATTTTGTTTGCATATAAATTCAATTCTTTTTCATAAGAAATCTGCTTGGCTTTTTTGCACTTAAAAAATATAGTTTGTGAAGGGCGCGGGTTGCTGAAACATATAATAGGTTGCGGTCAAGTTCATTGTTGTAATTTTCATCAGTTGCAAATGGAACGATGACACAATCAAATTCAACTCCCTTTGCATTTGCCGGTGTGGTTAGGATACGCTTTGCGTTTGTGCTTTTTATGGAAGAGAGCACTTTAAACTTCTTTAAAACTTCACTTGATTTTTGAAGTTCTTTAATTTCTTCTTTTGTTTTACAAATGATTGCAACGCTTTGCCCTTTAAAGGATTGTCTCTTTTCCAAAATGTTTTCAATCATTTTGGCATAGTTTCTTGTTCTCAAACATTCAACCTCTTCTCCGTTGCGGTTAACGTTGTCTGCAATGTGATGCCCCAAAATTTTTTGAGAAAACACTGAAATTTGCAAAGTGCTGCGATAAGACTTTGTGAGATATTTCACTTTTGACTTTGTTTGTCGCGCCAAAGTTTTGAGATAGGTGGCAGGGAGCGTTCGGTCTATGCTTTGATTTATATCTCCAAGATACAACTTTGCGCATTTCCAAATTTTTTCAAAGAGGTAGAAGTGACAAGGGGTGTAATCTTGCATTTCGTCAACAATAACATATTTTGCATCGAAGTTGTTTTTCAGCGACAAAAGGTTTTCTTTAATCAAAAGTATTGGTGCAATGTCATACGCGCCAATTTTTTCAACTTCATCAATTTCCTGGCTTTGCAAGAAAAGATTGTAAATTTTTAACAAATCTGTGGTTAAAAAGTTGTTATATAACAGTTTTTTTGCTCTTTTTTGCAAATCTGCATGGCGGGAGCGCGGAATATTAAATTTTTCAGTGATATATTCCGAAAGCACATCAATTCGTTTGTAAATAGGAAGATTTTTCATTCTGTTGAAATAGATGTCGGAAATTTCCTCTTTCGTCACAACAACATCTCCCCAAGCCATTGTTTTTGGAATAAACAGATTGCAAATATTGTTGTTTAAAAACTTTTTTAGGTCATTTAAAAACTCAAAACTTGATTTTATTGCAATATTTTCAAAATCTTTTTGATTTTGTTTGCCGATAACGCGTTCAAGCATTTCTTCTCTTGTTTCAAATTCTTCACCCAAAAGGCGCTTTGCAATTTCGCCAAAAGTGGTTGTGAAAGGTTTTTCTTCACCGAGCGAAGGCAAAACATCATTGATATAGTCGGCAAAGATTTCAGAAGGGGACAAAATTAAAATGTCCTCACTTTTAAGCTGATTTCTGTATTTATACAACAAATATGACACGCGGTGCATTGCGATGGATGTTTTTCCCGAGCCCGCAACGCCTTGCACGATTGTGTTTTCAAAATCTTCGGCGCGAATTAACACATTTTGCTCTTTTTGAATTGTTGAAACAATTTCGTGCATTTTTGACGATGCATTTTTTGAAAGTGTTTCCATTAAGATGTCGTCATCAATAACCAAATTGCTGTCTATATAATAGGAAAGCGCCTTGTTTTCAATTTTAAACTGCCTTTTTAAGGTGACAGCCCCTTCAATGTTGCCCTCTTGGCAGGAATAGGAATTTTTCCCAATGTGGTCATCATAATAAAGCGAGCATATATCTGCACGCCAATCGTGAACCAAAATGTCGTCATTATCTTGAACAATCCCAAGCCCAACATAATAAGGCTTTTCTTGTGTTTGAGACTTTTCTTTAAAATCAAATCGTCCAAAATATGGATTTGTGGACTGTTTTGTCAGCCTTTTTATCTCTTTTGAGAACAAATCATTTTGGTTTTCCAAATTTTCAATTTGCAGGTTGACATCGGCAAGTTCGTCATTTCCGTTGTTTATTTCATAAAAGTTTTCTGCAAAATAATTTTTTTGTTGGCGGATTTTTTCTTGGTTGCTTTTAATTAGTTTTGAGTTTTTTGCTTTCAAAATATCGATTTTGTCAAAAACAAGTTTTAAATAACCCTTTTCTTTTTCTAAAATCTTCTTGTCCATAAAAATCCTCCTTGTTTGTGGGGTTTGTTATTCTTGGTCTTGGAATGGAGTTTCTTCTACCTCTGTGCTTGTTTCATTTTCTGGGGCTGGCTCATTTTCAGTTGGAGCCTCGTCCTCTTCTCTGGCTGTGAGGGCAACGCTTGTTATTTTTGCATCGTTTTTGAGTTTCATAATTCTCACGCCTTGACTAACTCTTGAGAAGTTGCTAATTCCTCCAACAGGCGTGCGGATGATAACTCCGCTGTCGGTGATTGCCAACAAATCCAATTCACCTTCAATTTGCTTCATGGCAACAAGTTTGCCTGTTTTTTCAGTGAATATTCCTGCTTTAACGCCCATTCCGCCACGTTGTTGAAGCCTAAATTCTTCAACAGGGGTAAGTTTTCCATAACCGGTTTCGGATATGGTTAAAATTCGTGAGCCTTCATGCACGATTGCCATATCAACAACAAAATCTCCGTTTGCAAGTTTAACACTTCGCACGCCTTGGCTGTCTCTGCCAACCAATCTAACATCGGTTTCGTTGAAGCGGATGCATTTTCCTTCATGTGTGCCAATCAAAATGTCGTCACGGCCATTTGTGATATCAACGCCAATAAGTTCATCGCCCTCATTGAGTTTAACAGCAATTTTGCCCACTTTTCTTATGTTGTCATATTCAGAAAGTGGCGTTTTTTTGATAAGTCCGCCTTTGGTTGCCATGATAAGGTTGCCTTTCATTTCGCCACGAACAGGGATGATTGTGTTCACCTTTTCGCCAAGACTAAGTTGAAGCAGGTTGATTATTGCACGGCCTTTGGCTTGTCTTTGTGCCTCTGGAATTTCATACGCTTTTGCGCTGTAAACCTTTCCAAGATTGGTGAAGAACAAAAGCGTGTCATGCGTTGAGGTGACAAACATCTTTTCAACATAATCTTCATCTTTGGTTTTGTGTGCGGTTATGCCAACGCCGCCGCGATGCTGAGCCTTATATTCGTCCGTTCCCATTCTCTTGATGTAGCCAAGGTGGGTCATGGAAATGATAACATCTTCTTCGGCAATCAAATCTTCAAGGTCAATTCCGCCAAGGTCCATGCTGATTTCCGTTCTTCTTTCATCGCCAAATTCTTGCTTAACTTTTTCAAGGTCATCTCGAACAATTTTTAAAACTCTTGCAGGCTTATCCAAAATGTCCTTAAAATCGGCAATTTGAGCCTCCAATTCGGCAAGTTCCTCGTTGAGTTTTTCAACTTCAAGGCTGGTGAGTTTGGAAAGTTTCATCTCCAAAATGGCATTTGCTTGAATTTCGTCAAGTTCAAAGTTTGAAGTGAGGTTTTGTGCCGCTTCTTGCCTATCTTTTGAGTTTTTGATAACTTTAATAACTTCATCTATGCTTGCAAGCGCAATAACAAGCCCTTTGACAATATGTTCGCGCTCCTCTGCTTTTTTGAGTTCGAAACGCGTTTTGCGAACGGTGACTTCTTTTTGATGTTCCAAATAATAGTAAAGCATCTCTTTGAGATTGAGCACTTTTGGCTCTCCGTTAACAAGGGCGAGCATGATAATTCCGCTACTTTGTTGAAGCATGGTGTGTTTATACAAAAGGTTTAATACAACTTGTGCGTTGGCATCCTTTTTGATGTCCACAACAACGCGAAGGCCATCACGGTCACTTTCATCTCTAAGGTCACTGATGCCGTCAAGTTTTTTGTTCTTAACAAGGTCGGCAATTTGAGCAACAAAGCGTGCTTTATTCACGCCATAAGGCAGTTCTGTGATGAGTATTCTTTGTCTGCCCGTGGATGTTTCATCAATTTCCGCTCTTCCTCTAACAAGAATGCCGCCACGGCCGGTTTTGTAGGCGTGTTTAACAGCAGTTCTTCCCATTATAATTCCGCCGGTTGGATAGTCAGGGGCAGGGATGATTTTGATAAGATCATCAATGTCAATTTCTGGATTGTCAATCAGTGCTT
>CANRFP010000007.1 GCA_947629895.1 uncultured Clostridia bacterium
GCCAACAAGCCCAGCATATAGCCCAGCGTAAACATTAACGCTGTCTTTCACAACAAAATTCACGCAAACATCGCCTTCACTTTCTTGAGTGACTATAAGTCTTTCAATGTTTATAGAGTTAAAGCCACCTGTTTTTTCAATCTTTCCGGCAATAAGCCCCATGTAAACGTCAGTTGTAGAAGTAGAACCGGTTGCAGTCAAAGTTATTGACGCATCCTTTCTAAGTTCTATTGTGCTTGAGATAAATGAAGAACTGTTAAACTCCTTTGCAATTAAGCCCAGAGAAATTTCATCCTCACTGCTGCTTCCGTTGGATGATATAGATACATTTCCGTTATACGCAACACGACAATTTGTGAATATTGTGCTGTCATAAATGCTCTCATTAACAAGTCTATAATTAATATTTTCCGAATCCTTTGGCGTCAAATAGAAGTTAATGCCATTGATGTAAGCTCCGGAAATTTGGTTAAACATAGGTTTATCCAAAATAAATCCAACTTTATCGCCTTTCTTTCTTCCACCAACGTTAGAGCTGTTGTCACCACTCAAAACGCCAACAGGAGAATCTACCGATTCCATATAATCTCTATAAGAAATTAATGTGACATTGTCAAAGTCCTCAAAGAAGTATGTTGTTCCTATATAACTATTTAATTCTTCTTTTTCCGTTTCAGTAAGATTGCTATTCTTGATGCTATCTGCGTTTAATAAGCCATCTTGTGTTGTTAGATTTATATCAATATATGAGTCTGACTCTTCTGCCTCTTTTCCTCTAACAACAACTGTTCTTGCTTCGCCATTTACAACTTTTCTTAAAACATCAAGCGTGCTTTCCAAAGTTGCATCCCAGAAAAGTTCTGTGCTTGCTTCAAAAAGGTCAACATATGGGAAAGGTGTGTCTATGTCATGTTTCCAAATGTCGTTTGTCCAATTGTTTTCAAGGAAATAGCTGTTAAAGATGCTGTATTGTGTTTCTTTTTCAGAAAGTTTTCCTATATGCACGGCCTGGATAAGTTGATTGTTGTCGCCATCAAAAGCTTTCTTAAAGCCAAAAGGATTAAGTTTAATCAAATTGCCAGATGCGCTTATCTCGCTGTAGCCACCAACCGATTTACTTATACCATTGGATGTTCCATAATTGTTGACCGCATCATAAGTTTGTGCGTTATTGTCAACAATAAAGAATTTGGCAGAGCCAGGCAATTCCTTAGCTTTTAAGTATTCATTTTCTTCGTCTGTGGCTGATGCACCACTTGCTGTTTTGTCATCAAATTTGAAGCTTTTTCCTGCAATGGTGAAATGTTTGTCAGAAGTTTCAACGCCGTTGTCGCCCAAAAGGGTTTGCCCGCTGTAAGAATAATAGTTCATTGCCATTGCTTTTTTGATTGCAACAATTGGAGCAACTTCCCCTTTGGTTTGTTCGTTATATCTCACACCAACAGCGCCAATAAGTCCGCCGCTAATTCCGCGTTCAGGCTTGTCATTTGCCCCATCAGCATACAAATCACCCGATGCATACACCTCTTGGAAGAACATGTTCACAATGCTGTTGTCACTTGTTGCAGCAAGTTCATATTGAGTGTTTGAGTAGCCAACAGCGCCCACAATTCCGCCAACAGCAACCGTTCTGTTTGAATGGCCAATAACGTTAAGTTTGCTGTATCCAACATTGATAAAGCCGCCACCCATATATCCAACAAGTCCGCCGATAAAGAGTGGGTCATCGCTTCGGTTGGTTGAGCCCGGGTCACTTTCTGTGAGAGAGAATATTGTTTCTTGTCCTCTCTCTGTGACGTTTCCGCTTTGATAATAAGCATATTCATCACTTTCAATCTGTGAAGAAAGATTGTCGGTGTATTTTGCAGCAACTGCAAACAAGCCGCCATAGTTTTCGCCGATAAGTCCGCCGGCAAATAGGTTCTTTGAAATGATGTAAGAAGGAGTTGTACGGCTTGTTGAGGCGTTAATTTCAAGTTGGGCATCATAAATGTAAGTTGAATCGCCAACATATCCAAACAAACCACCAACAATTTCACCATAGATGTTCACAGAATTTGAAACGTGAACTTTTATGATGTCGCAGTCACTTGATTTCAAACTGCCTTTATATTTAACATAGTCGTTATTCACCGGCTTTGTGATGTCAACATATCCGGCAATTGCGCCCGCATAAGAAATTTCACTTATATGGTCTTGGAGTGAGGCTTGATTTTGAGCCAAGTTCCTCAATGCCGTGCCAACATGTGCTTCATTTGAATAGATTGTTTTGTTGCTTGAACTTGATGAGCGCACTTCAATGTTTTGAGCAGTAACATCAATCATTTGGCTGTCACCCATCAAAATTCCAACCACGCCGCCCACAGTGTTCAAGCCATTGATAACAGTCATATCCAAACTGCCAGCGCTTGATTCCGTTGGAGAAATTGTTATGGCAATAATTCTGCTGTTAACTGCCGTTCCTGCCAAAGCACCAACTGAGTTTGCGTGTGTGTTTCTGATTGAGCTTACTGTGAAGTCCAAATTCATCACGCATGCCCCATAAAGTTTTGCAAACAAGCCATAGTTTTCAAAGTCACGGCTGCTTCCAAGATTGATATTTGACATTGTGAAGCCATTCCCGTCCAAAAGTCCCGAGAAGGTTTTTCGATAAGTTAGAAGTTCCAATTTGTTTTGTGTGTCTGTTTGAGTGCTGTCCTGTTTAACCTCACTCAAATCAATGTTGTTCACAAGCCTGTAATGCCCAAACACGCTTGTGTCTGTGTAAAATTCTCTATAAGAAGAGATTGGTGGATTTGTAACATCCCCTGTTGCTTTTGCAAATTCCTCTGCATTTCTTATTATAATTGGGTTGATTTCAGTTCCATAAGAAAGGTCAACCCTTGTCATTGTTTCTTCATCAATGATGTTGGTGTTGTAGAAGAAAGATGTGGTTTCTCTTTCCTGATTTGTCACCAAATATCTGTTTGAGAACGCAATCTTATTTGGGCTCACAAGCGCAAGTCCGTTCTCTGCAACACGCCAAATTCCGTCATAATTTGGCTCTCCGGAAGTGTCTTGTCCAGAGGCAAAGCTGAAGCCATAGAATATGTTTTCAACCTCTCCTTCTTTTGTTATATTATCATCAACCGGCTTAATTCCGCCAAGTTCCATTTGCTTCTTTGCATCGGTGGCAGATGTTTCATAATAATAACACATATCAATAAGCCCGCTGTTGAGGTTGTTTTCGTTGTCATCGCGCCCAGAGAAAGGCATTTGTTTTGTGTCGCTTTCATTTATTTCGCACGCAGAGAAACAAAGTGTAATCTCGCCGCTGCTTTCGTTGATGTAAACAAAGCCAGAAACGAAACTTGCACCATTATTTGTGTTGTCAATTGCAATATTTGCATAAGAGTTTTTAATCAGTCCTCCATTGGTGTGAACAAAACCAGCAACATATCCCATTGAAGATATGTTTGTGCCGATGTTTCTAACTCTCTTTTGCCCATCTTCAGTGAACTCTTTGCCTTCAACATAGCTGCTTTGAATGCTGCCGCTGTTTTGAAGAACAAAGCCGGCAGTTTGCGCAATATTTGAAAGAATTTGGTTGTTTATTTGAACTTTGTCTGCAAAGCAAGCGCTCACATTGCCTGCGTTTGTGCAAACAAAGCCAGCAACCTGTCCTTGCCCTGTTACAACAAATGTGTCAAGAGATTTTGCCCTAATTCTGAGGTTGTTTTCATTGCCACCAACTTTGTAGATGTGTTTAATTTGCTCCCCGCCAACACGGCTGTTTAAAATTGCACTATTATTTGTTACAACAAAGCCGGCAACATTGCTTGTAACAACTCCGTTTTGCATTTGAATTGGCGTTCCATTCTCGCCATTTGTGTATCTCACAACAAGGCCAATATCGCCATTTTCTGCATGCAACTGCGAGCCTTGTTCATAATATGCCACAACTTCACAGTTGTAAATTGTTCCATTGTTTTCAATTGCAAATCCGGCGGCGTTTACTGTTAAATTTCGCTGCCCCGCAATGTTAACATAAATCTGTCCGCCATTATATATGTTAACTTTCAAGTTTTTAAGGGTTGATATTTCGCTTACAGTGTTAAACAGCGCATAATTAAGTTCTGTTCCTTCCTGTTTTGCAAAACTGTTGATGTGAATAACATATCCATTTCCGTCAAGGCTGGAAACTTTGTCGGTGTTTAGTGGCGTGTAATCATTTAAAACAATGTCGTTCATCAAAATGTAGTCGCCCGCATCTTGCGAATTTGCCAAATAATTCACAAATTCATCAGCGGTGTAAATTGGTTGTGGTGTGTCCTCATCAGTCCGAAATTCAACATGCACCATGAAATAGCAGTCATATGACATCCTCACGCCTTGATAGTAAACCACCGTTTGCAATTTCATAAGTTGCGTGCCTGTTCTCACGCCTTCAATGGTGAAGTATGGCGCTGTGTCGCTCTCTCCATCATGTTTTTCAATGTTAAAGAAGTCGTTTGCAAGCACTGTGCCTTGATATCTGTTGTAAACTGCCGTTGCGTTTCCGTTGCTTGCAACATAATACAAGCCTTCCCAAAGGTCAAGTTTGTCATAAGTTGCATAAGAAGAATTGTATTCATAATTTATATAATAGTCTGCTTTATCATCTTCATAAGAGTTGTCCTCTCTAAATTGCTTGATGTTATTCCTAATTTGGTTGACTTTTTCAACCTCTGCACTGTTGTTTGGATTGTAATTGATGCTGTCTGGGTCTGGATGAATTGGATAGTTAAATTTCAAATTCCTGCTTCCGTCAACATATGAATCGAAGTTCCAAACTTTTTCCTCTTTTCCGTTTATGTTCATTGTGGTGTAATTTTGTGCGGCGCCATCAAGCGAAATGTTGTTGCCATCAAGAGCAAAGTCCACAAGGCAAACAGAAACATAGTCCTCTTTAACATCTCTTTTTCCATTCAGTGTTCTTTCAACTGAAACATACACATAGAAAATGCCATTGTCAACAATTTGTCCGTCTTTAACAACTGTGGCAAGCACTGATGCCGAAAGTGTGGAAGTGTAGCGGATGCGGCCATCGCTTAAAACCTCACTTTGAACAAGGTCTGTTTTAGAAATTCCCGAACCCGCATTTTGCAAATAGAAGGCGGAAACCTGCTGCCCTTCATCAACATCAACAGTGATTTGAACGCTTTCGCCCTTTGCAAGAAGATAGGTGCTTTGGCCATTTATTGAAACTTCTGCGCGGTTCAAATAACTTACTGTCACATTTGACGTGCAAGGCTCATCAATAGCGGTTTCGCCATTGAAGAAATTGAGTGCAATTTGTATTCTTGAACCTGTTGTGAACGAGCCGGAAACATAAACTCTGAAGAAGTATATTCCGTTTCCTTTTTTATCCTCTTCCGTCATGTTAACTCTAAGCCCGTTGGCAATTTGTGTTGTGTCAGAAGAAGTTGCAAAGTAGCCATTGTTGTTTTTCATCAATCTTGTGAATGTTACAAGCCCAATTCTGCCATTGCCAATTGCTGTTGCCGTGTAAGTGATGTCAAAATGTGTCATAAGGGCATAAGCAGGAGATGCTGTAACCACCAAAATTGCTTCCGAAGAAGGTGAAAGTGTGCTTGTGTTTATGTTGGATGGCGTTAGGTAAAGCACCGAATTTACAATTTGCCTGTCATCAACTGCATAAAGCGTCATATCTTTTGTTTCAAGTTGTTGGCGTTTAACTTTAAGTGCAATTTGACGAATAAACTTCTCATTTGTTTGCTGGCTTTGTGGAGCAACAGTAATCATCAAGTTGTCATAATCTTCATCCACCAAATGCCTCTTATCGTCTGTGATTTTGATTGAAACCTTAAACAAATATGAGCCGTCACCTTGAGGTTTTCTTGTCCAAGTGAAGTCAAGCGACAATTTGTTGCCAACTTCAAATCTCTTTATGCCATCAAGAGTGTTGTTCAAAGCAACTCTAACCGCCAAATCGTTGTTCCAAAGATTGATAACAATATCCTCAGCTGTGTTGTCACTTTTAACAATAACATCAAATGTTCTGTGAACTGATGCCTTAATTTCAAGCGCCGAACTGTTCACAACAACAATATCAGTTGCCCCTTCATAAACAGACACTTTGTAAGAAAGGTTGCGTGCACCCTTTATTGCTTCAACATAATCTTTGTCTGTCACATTTGTCACAGCAAGCCAAGTGCTGAGGCTTAAAGGCGTGCTGCTCACTTTTGTTCCTTTCAAAATCAAGTTTTGCCCACTAACGTTAACTTGGAAATAATCTTTTGCAGAAGAGTTGTCAAATTTGATTGCATAGTTGTCGCTTTGCACGGTTGAATATTCATCCCCGCCAAGATAAATTCTTTCGTCAAAAGAGTAAGTCACAGTTTGAGTGGCTTTTTCACCTTTTTGCAACAGAATAATTTGATTTTCTCTCAGTTCAACATCATTTTGCTCTGCATACAAAACAGGCAAGTTGTTTAATATAACAAATTTAAAAGCTCTGCTGTTTGAATAATTCATTTTTGAATAAACAGTCAAACTCAATTCGGTTAAGTTTGTTCTAAGAATTTGAATTGATGTGGCTGTTAAAGCAATATCCTTGCTGTTTGACATCAAAATCAAACTTGAAATTTGTTCTCTTGAAAGCCCAAACAAATCTGTTAGAGCTATTGTGTTTAATGTTTGAAGTTCGTCCTCCTTTGCCTCGCCTGAAGGTGTCACAGTGGTTTTGTAATTGAAGAAAATAATTTTGTCATTTGCTGCTGGCAATGCTTTAATCAGATTTTCATTTGAGCTTGTCACTTCTTTAACTTCTAACCCATTCACATCAACAGGAACACTTTGAGTGTTGTTGACAAGATAAACAAATCCAAAATTGATTGTTCCGTCTCCGTCAATTGCCCAAACATCTGTGTCCATGGTGTTTATTATGGTTTGCCATTTATCCGCATTTCCTGTCACATCGGCCTTTGTTAAAACGTTTTCTGCAGTAAGATTTCTAAACTCTGCATAATCCACCTCATTTGCCCCAAGGAACACTCTGGTTTTTTGTTCTCCTTCATGATTGAAGGTTATGTAAGAATTTTCATATTCAACCTCTGTTCCATTTGTTCCATTGTGTGCATTAAACAGATTTCCCACAAACGCAAAACTTTCTTTAACAATCGCAAGCCTTGTTTGCCCCTCAACATGTCCTATGAAAGCACCTTTATATTCTCCATCAAGAACTTCCAAATTGTCTTGTGCTGGGAAAGAATAAACATATGAGCCAACAATCTGGCTGTTTTCACCCGCACTTCCAACAAGTCCGCCCACACCGTTACCTTTGTTGGTGATTTTGTTTGTGTTAATATTATCTTTGTCAAAATTGTAAAATTCAAATCTGCAACCTTGAATAAGCCCAAGATTTCTGCCGGCAATTCCACCTGCCCAGCCTTTGCTGGCGGCAATAATATCAAGTCCATAAACAAAACTGTTCAAAATCTTTGCATTAAAGTCATTTTCGCCAACAATTCCACCGGTGTAGTTGGCAGTTTGGTTGCCTGCTTCCAACCTACTCATGCCAAATTTATTTGAAGAATAAGTCACATCCACAACAACATTTTCAATTGTTCCGCGATTTGTTCCAACAACAAAGCCAACATTTTCCTCGCCCGAAGAAACGTGCCCCGCAAAAGTGAGGTTTCGAATTGCACCCGTCAAAGTTCTAACAAACATTCCGCTAGCAACATTTCCTGTTCCATCAGCAAAAGTGATTGTAACTTCATAAGGGTTTCCGTTTTCGTCTGTGTATGCAGAAATAGAGCCCGACAAATTGTCAAACGTTTGCCAAGCAGAAACAGTGATGTCATTCATCACTTGATAATGGTTGCCGCCAAGCATTCTTTTAAGCCCATTTTCGTTGTAAATTCTAATTGGCGCTTGTTCGCTTCCATCTGCAATTGTCACTCTTATTCTTAAAATGATGTCCCTATAATAAACCTTTTCATTATCATTATTGAAGAAGAAGTTGGCAATTTCGCCATAGTCGCCAAACTGAGCATATTCCACGCCTTTTTCCTCGCAAGTTTGGATGAATTGATAAAATTCTTCAATCTCAGTTGTTGAAATGTAAATTGCTGTTTCAGCTCTTCGCCCGTTGTTTTCTTTAATAACTCCGTCATCATCACGGTCATAGTGATAAACAAGCAGCCTTTCCGAACCAACCAATTTAACCATGTCGTTTGGAACAATATATATGAAGCCTGTGCCACCCGTTGTGCCATTGCCCCCAATTTTAAGCCCAAAAGTTTGTCCTTTTGAAATTTCGCTTACTGAAAGATTGGTTAGTTTTGAAATTGTTTTAAGTCCATTGCCTGCGCCCGCTGGGGCAGTTAGGGTTGTGATTGTGAAATTCTTTTCAGCTGGCAAAGCGGATTGTGTGGCATTAAGATAGATGTCTCCCGTTGCTGTTTTGTTCTGCCAAACAACTTTTTCAATTCTCACCTCATTCAAAACTTGCACCTGAATTTCGGCTTGACGAGAAACCTCATTGTAAACAACTTCATCCACATTTCCGTCATATTCCCCATTTGGCTTGTAGGTTGATGCGCGAGAATATCTAATTGTAAATGTGTCAAAAACAGTGCTTAAATCCTTTGTGGAATTTGCCATAATTCTGAATGAAAGTCTGTTTGCGCTTAAAATGAAACTGTCAAGTTGATAAAAATCGTTCATCAAAATGGTTGTTTGCGTTAAAACAAGGTTTTCACTTGAAACATTTGTTTTTTGGCCATTCCTCACCTCGAACAGTGTTTCGTCAGAGAAAATTCTGATATTTTCAAAGTTCAAGAATGTTGGAGAAAGCCCATCCGCTCTGAATGAAACAGAAACATTTATTGAAGCTCTTCCCATGTCACTTTCACTCAGCGTTTCAGACGAATAAAGCGCCACCGATGACACATTTGGAGAAACAAATTGAACAGAATACAAGCTTTCAACTGTGAAAATTCTCACAAAACTGATTGGATTGTGCTGTTCATCAAAGCCGTCAAATCGGGCAGCAAGGAATTGTTTAATATCCTTTTCTGGAAAAATAGACAACCTATATTCAAAATCATTTAATTTTAAAATTGACAAATCTTCATTCAGTGCAATAGGAATAAAATAGTTGGGATTAGCAAAAATTTCTGGATATTTGTTAAAAAATTTCTTTAAAGATGCAGAAGTTGGGTCGTTAAAAATTTTTGATGCATAATCACTTGCATTTGGTTCGCCTTGCACACCCAAGAATGTTTCAAGTCCACCCTCATTCATGAAGAAAAACCTTATTTCCATATCTGGCGCGGAAAGAGTTTGATAATCCAGCCTCAAAGTTACATTTGAGCCTGCTTCCATAACAATTTTTGTTAATGTTTCGTTGTTCACGCCTCCCGTTTTTATTAAGTCATTTTCATCAATGCGAAAATCTTGCAAATCATTGGACTGAAAATGCACTGCAGATGAGTTCGTGTCCTTATTTGTGATTGTGGCAGACGTCATTGGAACAAACGCCTCAATTAAAAAGTGATTTGACGTTCTGTTTGTGATGTGGTTAAACCAAAATTCAGTTGTGCCTTCAAATTTGGCTTGACGAAGCTTCAACTTAAACGCAACATCAACATAAACGGTGTCTCCTTCCAAGCCATTTCTGATTTGTCTGAAATTTGAGAAAGAAAATCTGGAATCATCACCATATTCAAGCGTTAAATCATTGATTTCACTTATGCCATAAATTCTCAAATTAAATTCCTTTTCAATGGCGGTTTGAGAGGAAACAACAAATTTATCTGGCATTCCTTCTTGAACATCACCGTTTTCAATGTTTGAAACTTTAAAGGTGTCAGTGGTTGTGAAAATCTTATACAAATCAAGGTTTAGAGTTGTTCTTGCTTTTTCATTGCTTGATGCCACAAAGTTTATTTGAAAGTTTTTAAGTTGATTGCCAAAATCGTCACCCGCGCAAATGTAAACTTCAGAGCCATTTTGCAAGTCAGGAGATTTATAATACTTCCCATCAAAAGTGAAGTTTTCAATTTGTTTGCTGTTTTGATAAAATTTCAACACTTTGCCAAGCTCTTCTGTGTAATTGTCAGCTTCTGGAGTTCCAATCCCCTCTTGGGAGGCATCAATGGAAATGAAATAGCTGCTCTTTGTGCCAATCACAACATCGTCTGGCAAAATTTTTGCTTGCAGTTTATAGCCCAAAGTGCCAATATAACTTGAATAAACATCAATCTTTCCGTTGTTTAAAGTTTGTTCGCCATTTGAAAGTTCAATTTGTGTTGGATAATATACTGTGCTGAGGTTAACATCCACAATATCTTCTGTGCTGGCAGAATATGCATAATCTCTATATTGCGCCTCAAACGTCAACAAGAAATCACCAAACTTTCGATAGTTGCTTGTGTCATTTGCATCAATCACAAACATAACATCCACAGAATCATCGTTTTGTTGATAGGTTATTTGAACATTGAAATATGTTTCATATCCCTCTTCGTCCTGCGTGTTATAGCGAGGCAAAACTTTGTATTCCCCGTTTTGCTGCCTCTTATAGAAAACCGGCTCAACATCAATCTTGTGTTGGGTTTTAATCGACAGCCCTCCTTCAACTTTTGTTAAAAATCTGTCGGCCTCTTCACCGCTTGTGCTTCTTCTAAGTTCAAAAGTGACATCCTCTTGGTTTTCAACAACGCCGCCAAAACCATTCAAAAGGTCCAGCTGTCCATAGCCTTCTTGCTTTTGAACGGTTCCGTCTTCAATTTTGTTGTAGGCATAAGTGCCTATTATGTAAAAATCGGTGAACTTCACATTTTCCAAAACATCAAGTTCAACAGTGTTGAAAACATTTGGATTGTCCACAACCGTTGCTCTTAACTTAATTTTGCTGCTCGAAAATCCTTGATAAACATAAAGCCTTTGTGTTGTTCCCTCTGAAACGATTTCTGCAACAACCTCTTCGCCCGCCAAAATTTCTTTTGGATTGTCTGGGTTAACTGCTTCACTTTCAAAAGTCCAGTCAATGTCTCTTATGTTTGCAGAGGTTGGCTCCAAATCAAAATAATCCTCAGCAATCAGTTCTTTTCCAACAAAATTGGCTCCCAGCAGTTTTGAAGTGTCCTCTTTAACAACATATTTGTTGGCATTCAAAGAATTTGCTCCAACATTCACCTTGTCCAAAAGAGTGTTAACCTTGATGTTTAAAACCTGACTTTTTGATGCGTCCTCAACTGCGTAAACTCTAATTTGTGCATCACCAAAGGAAACTGCGCTAACCACAAATGAATAATTGCCATTGCCATTGTTTGTTGCTCTTGAAGGAACAGATATGCATTCAACGCCACTGATAACACTTATCCCCACTCCCTCGGAGGAATTTTTAAGTGTAACGTCAACAACTTTTTGGTCAGAGTTGTTTTCATCTTTGTTGGTAAATAAAACAATAGTGGAAGTGTCCTTCACACTAAGTGAAACTTTTTCGCCGCAAGCCGTCAACAGCAGCCCGCCAAACAGAACGAACAAACTCAAAATTCCAATGGCAAATTTTCTCATATTGTCCTCCAAGATTTAGTATCTACACAAAGCAAGTTTTTATATATATAATTATAAAATAAAGGCTTAAAAAAAGTCAAATTTGTGACAAGAAAAACAACAAAAAAATAAAAGATATTTTTTAATTCGACAAAAATTAAAAAAAATATTTTAAATTAAATTTTCAAAATATTTTATCTTTCGGCGGCAAAAAGGAAACAATTTTTTAAATAAAAAATAAACAAAAATTGGCAAAAAATAATAAAAAATACCAAAAAATCGCATTTTTTTGCATTTTTTTGATATTTTTTTAAACATTTTTTAATATTTTTTGTTTTTCCTATTTTTCCAAGTGCGCATATTTCAACTTGGTTGAGTTGCCACCTCTTATATGTTTTTCTGCAAAGTTTTTGTCCAACACTCCTTTCACCTTCTCAAACAAATCATGGTCAATTCGGTTCAATCTTGTTGCCAAATCATTGTGAACAGTGCTTTTGCTTAGGTTGTAAATTTGTGCAGTTTTTCTTATTGTGTCTTGTGTTTGGGCAATATGGTTTGCCACTTGCAAAGTTCTTTCTTTGATATATGCTTTCATAAACCCTCCATAAAATTTTTGCTATACAAAATTCTATGAGAGGGCTTGTCAGTTTATGCAATTTTTTGTCGAAATTTGACAACAAAAAACCACGAACTCAAATCGTGGTTTATATTACTTTTGGCATTCTTCAATCAAGGCAACAATTTCTGCGATTGTTTTAACTTGGCTGATTTTTTCATCTGGAATTGTGATTCCATATTCATCTTCAAGCGTCATCAACATCTCAATGATATCAAGGGAATCTGCTCCCAAATCCTCCAAAATGTTTGATTCAGGTTTTATCATATCCTTAGAAACGCCAAGTTGTTCTGCCACTAAATCTCTAACTTTTTCAAATATCATGTCATCAACCTCCAATAGTATGATAACATATAAAAGAACAAATTGCAAATAAATTAAAACATTTTTATAAAAAAACGCCTCAAAAGAAGCGATTTTTATTTTTGTTTTATTTGTTTTGAAGATCCAAATATAAATTTGGGTCAACTTCCCATCCATCTTTGAAGAGTGTGAAGTGCAAATGCCCACCTGTTTTGTTTTCATTTCCAGCGGTGTCGGATGCCTCGCCTATTTGCTGCCCCTTTTTAACTCTCTGTCCTTGCTTCACTTCCACTTTGTCCAAAGAGCCATACACGCTTGTGTAGCCACCTTCGTGAGCAATCTTCACGCAAGAGCCATTCAAACTGTCATTAACAACCGTTTCCACAATCCCGTCATAAATTGACATCACCGCCAAATTGTCTGACGCGAGGTCAACAGCCAAATGACAGTCCCACCTTTCAAGCGTTGTGTTGTATTGCAGCCTGTTGTCTGCATAATCCTTAACAACAGTTGCGTTTTCCATTGGCAAATTGAAATCCAGCGGCAAAGTGGAAACGTCAACTCCGTCATTCCTTGGCACAACAAAAGCGATGGTCAATGCTATGGCAACAGAAAGCACACAAGCCAAGCCCAACGCTCCAAATCTTTTGAAAGCAACCTTTGTTTTTTCTTGTTTAATGTTTTTCATAATCAACCTCCAAACTGATAATTGCCCGTTTTTTAACTTTTTAAACAAAAATTTTTTAATTTTTTCAATAATTTTGTAAGTTTTTTATTGTTTAACAAATTTTTAATATCCTGTCAGTATAAGCGGAAACCCCACAACAACCCCATTTTCAGTTTGCACAATCTGCACATTCACTTTGTGATTGTTAAGCAAAATATTGTCATCATAATATGGTGTAAATCCGCACAACACATTCATTCCTTCAATTTCAGTTGTTGTTAAAATTTCGCATTTAAGTTTTTTCAAAATTTTTTCAGCATCAAAATTTTCAAAATAAAATTGCAAGCCTTTAAGTTTTAATTTAAAACTCCTAAAATTTTCTCTGGCGGTTTCAAGCGAACAATAATTAAAAAACAAATCTCCACTTTGTACACTTTCCACGTTGTCGCTTTGCAAATTTCTTTCTGAAACAAAACAAACCTTTTCAACTCCTTCCAAATAAAAAAGTGGATTTGTGTCCACCTTTGAAAAGGCAGTTGGCACCAAACAAAGCAAAACAAGCATAAACAGCGCAAATTTTTTCATGCATCAATTATTGCCCAAAAAATAAAAAACACTCGAAAATTTGAGTGTTTTTTGAGTTTTTTATGTGAAATTTTAAGTTTTTTTTAAAAAACAAGCAAATAAACAACAAAGCCAATCAATGCCAAAGAAGCAAGAGCACCCATTACACAAAGCACAATTCTGCCTCTTGTGCCATTCTTGAGTTTTCTGTCCGCTTTGTCATTTTCTTCCTTTGTTCTTTCTAATTTTTCGGGCTTAACTTTTTTTTCTTTTTGCTTCTTTTCCTTTTTTGCCTTTTTTGAAGGAATATCCTCATCCTGAATTGGCCTTACCAAATCATGATTTTGATTTGGATTTGGTTGCTGAACTGTGTCATTTTCAAGATTTTCTTTCTGCAATTCTTTTGGTGGTGGTGGAATAAAGACCATAATCCCCTCCTATATATGTTATTTTACTATATTATAAGAAAAATTCAAAATGAAATTAACTATTTTTCCAAATTGTTTCAACATACTCACTTTCAACAGTTTCAACAACAAAAGTTAATATATATTTTTCATTGCTAACAAAATTCCCGTCTTTTGGCGTTTTAACATAGTTGCAAAAAGTGATTTTATTTCCACCTTGCAAATCCTCATCAAAATAATAATAGCCATCTTCCTTTTTCTCAAAATGAGAGGTTGTGATGAAATCAAATTGGGAGTTTGTTCCAAAAACCTGCGTTTTAACACGAACTTTCAAGGTTGAGTTTAAATCTTCGCTGCTTATTTGAACAACTTGTGGAATGTTCTCGTCCGGCAAAAAAGAGCCGTCAAAAGTCATGGAAACAACACTTGTTTCATTTGGTTTCACGCCTATTGTCACGTTGTCACCCACAACCAAATCTGCATTTGAAGAAAGATAGGTTGCTGACGACATATATCCCGTCAACCCCAAAATAATGGATGTGATAAGCAAAATGCTTAAAATAACCACACCAAAAGTTAAAGCAACTTCTTTTTTAGTCATACAATTAGTTTTTTGATATGGCAAAAATTTATTCTTTTACTTCCAATTTTTTTGTTTTTTTACGCCTACGCGTGCGCTCCTGTCTGAAATTTTCAATTTGCGTTCGCCTAAATTCCTGACTTTCCGCCCTAAGTTGCAAGCGTTTTTTCACCCATTTATATTTTCTGTTTCCATATATGGTGTCATATGAAAGGATTCCAATTCCCTGCAAAAGATAATAATAATAAGAACAGAAGCGCCACACAATCAGTGCCCAGAATGTTGCGCCGCCCAAATATTGCTGGAACAAAAGCGTGAAGGTGATTTCATTCATTCCCGTTCCGCCTGGAAGAGGAATAAAACTTGCAGCAAGTTCAATCAGTGATGTGTAAACAAAGAAATCGCCATAATTTCCAATAAAGATGGCGTTGTGTGCATATGGAAAACTTAAATATATAAAATATGGGATGGTGTATAAGCAAACAGTTCTAAGTGCGTGCAAAATCAGCTGAAAGACGATTTCAAATTTAGATTTACTGTATTCTTTCATAATGTTTTGATAATCTTCAACAACGCCCATAACTTTTGTGTAAGATTTGTCATAATCTTTGATAAATTTCAATTTTGTGCAAAGTTTAAGCCCCCAAGACACAAGGCCTTTTCCCATTTTTTTTGACAGAGAAATGAAAAGAATGGCAGCAATCATGAGAATTGCCAAAATGAAACCAATAATGCTTGTTGTTGAAACGAACGCCGACATTCCATTGGTTAAGCTAATCACAAGGCATATGCCGCCAATTATCACCCAAGTTATATTCTGGAAAACAAGCTTTGCAATTGGAATTGAAAGAGCTGTTGAAGCCGGCACATCCCTACTTGTGAGATATGTTGCCATAAAAGCTTGACCGCCCGAAGAGAGAGGTGTAATGGCATCATAATATCTTGAAATCCCCATCGATTTAAACGACAAAGCCCACCTTGAACGCATAGTTTTTTTGTATATCATGTGATGCACGGATGTTATATCCAAAATTTGAATTGCAAGCAGCATCAATAAGCATGCAAAAATGTATAAAAAGTCTATGCCAGCAAAATTTAGTGGGGAAAAATCATCAGTGGTGTAGATGTTCCAAAGCAAGATTGCAACAACCAAAACGATGTTAAAAATAAAGAATACTATGCTTCTTATGCGTTTTTTCTTTTCGCCAGACTTAGATTTTGAAACCTCTTTGTTGGCCTCTTCCATTTTTTCTTCAACTTTTTTTGCTTCTTCGTCTGACAGTTTTTGATTTTGAATTGATTCAAGTTTGGCTTTTCGCTTTGCTTTATAGGCATTTATTTTGCGTGAAAAAAAAGACTGCTTTTTTGCAGGCGCATTTTCCTCTAACTGCAAATCTTTTTCTTCATTATTGTCCATGGAAATATTTTATCAAAAAAAATAACCCTTGTCAAACAAACAAGAGTTATTTTGTTAACTATTAAGCGTCAAGCTCGTCACCGTCAATGTGAATTGATTCCACAATACATCTCTGGACATTGTTTTTATCTTTCAAGGCTTCAATATCCAAATTTTGGAACACAGAGAAATTGTCAGAATAATTGGAAAGAAGTTCATCATACAAAACATCAAAGTAAGTTTTGTCTGAAAACAAACTTGTTCTCTTTTGACGAAGTTTGTATATGAATTCCAATTTGAAATCCTCTTTAATATTAAACTTTCCATTTGCAACTTCTGTAAATTGCTCAACTTCGCCAGCATAGAAGAAGATATAATATCCATCGTCAACTTTCACAAGTTTGGTTGTTCCAATTTCTGGATTTGACTTGTAAAGTTCTTGGATTGCACTCTTCACGCTTTCATTTGAGCTGAAAGTGGAGTTTGCAAGCACAGTGTTGGTGTCTGAGTTAAAGCCAAAAACAATGTCATAGTCAGCATTTTTGCATGTGTCGTCATCACTATATTTAAACATATAATCTCTAAATACAACCGCTCTCTGCCTTGCAACAAGGTCATTATATTTACTAACCCATTCTTCAAATGCTTGTTGCCTCTTTTGCTCGTCTTCTCTGTCTGTTAAAGCAAGTTCTGACAACGCCTCTTCTTGTTCATCCCCCGTCATTTCGGCAACTGATTTAAACTTAATGTTTCCAATTTTTGTTTCAAGTTCTCTTTGCAAATCCAAAACGTTGACCTTTAAGTTTGTTCTGCCGCCGTTTCCCGTCACCTTGCCATCAGCATCAACGCTGACATCTCTTTGAGTTGCCAAAACATGGTTAAAAATTTCATCTATGCCAACTTTGTCAAGAGGGTTGCCGCTTTTGTTTGCTTCATCAATAATTTTTTGTTGGCTTGCTGACAAGTTCACTTTGATTGCAGAAACATAGAAATAATTTTCATTGTTTGTTTTCAAGAAGTAGTCAACATCCTTTGTGCTGTTTAAAATTGCATCAGAATATGTTGAAGGATTTTGGCTGTAAGAGAGATAATCCGCCTCAATTTTTTCTTTATAATAATTTATAACATCGTCAATTTGAATGTTTGAATGGTTGTCATCTCTGTTGCTTTGCGCTTTGTTGAAAATTTCAGTGTATTTTTCAACAAGATAGTTGTTTTTCAAAATGTCATAAACTCTTTGAATTTCAAATTTAAGCCACTCGGCATCTGTTTTATAATTCATATAAGAAAAGTTTCTTTCAATTATGTCAACATACTGACTAACAGCGCTTCTCCAATCGCGAACAGAGCGAACTTTTGTGTCTTCGCCCATGGCATTGTAAAGTGCATTGAAAAGTTCCGTTTTGAAGTCGTATTCCTCGCTTTCAAAGTCATAAACATATTCCTTGCCGTCTTTTTCAAGAACTTTCAAATTTTTAGGGTCATTTCTTATGCTAAGAGTTACATCTTTATTTTTAATTATTCCATTTTCAAAATATATGCTTGAAACATATTTATTGTAAACCACGCCATCTTCGGTGGTTTCATCTTCTTCGCTTTCGCCAATCTCAAAATCCACAATTTCAAAATATTTTTCTTCAATATTGTCAAAAAGCGAGCTTCTGGTTTGCTCCCAAAGATAAGATTTTTCGTTGTCGTTCAGCAATGGCTGGTCATTTGTTAAATCCTCATCATTGTTCAAATCCAAATCTTTATAATAATTTTTAACCGCTTTAATTGTAATGTGTTGGTCTATAACCGTGTTTAAAGTTTGCTTAATTGCGCCGCTGTAACCATTTTCTTCATTGTTGTAATTATAGCCATAACTAGAATATGCCAAGAGCAGTTCTCTCTTGTCTATATTGTCTTTTTCACCATCTGAATATGTGATTGTTGCAACAATGGCATCTTGATAGGATTTTTCATCTATCTCAACCAAAGAACATCCAGCAAAAACTGAAACGCACAAGCACAAAATAAGCAAAATTGAAAGTATTTTCTTTTTCATTTCATCTCCAAGTAGTTTTAACTTTGTTATTTTAACATAAAATAAGTTAAAATACAAGTAAAACCAAGCAATTTTTTTAAACTTTTTCTGCTTTGGTGAACATATCAATCAAAGAATTGACTTTGTCAATCACTTTTCCCGATATTTCTAGTTTTAGAATAGGAAAATCTTCAAATTTTAACCGCGCATTATAAAATTTGCTAACATTCGACAAACTTTGAGGGATTATCTGCTCGGTTTTGTAAAAATAAATGGAAGTTTCATTTTGATTTATCTTAATTTTTTGCACATCAAAACGCTTTGCAAGATTTTTCAAAAAGGCAATTTTGCAAAGATTTTCCACTGCTGGCGGAAGGTCGCCATTGCTGCTTTGAAGTTCGTCAACAACTGTGTCATATTGCTGCTTTGAGGAAATTTTGCTTATCTTGTCATAGAACACAATCCTCTCCTCCTGAGAAGAAATGTAGTCCTCAGAAATATAGGCATCAAGCACAAGTTCCATTTTGATTTCTCTGTCATTTTCCGTCTTCTGCCCGGCAACTTCCCGCGTGACTTCGTCAAGCAATCTAACATACATGTCATAGCCAACTTTTTGCATATGCCCATGCTGTTCTTTCCCCAAAATGTTGCCCGCCCCGCGAATTTCAAGGTCTCGCATGGCAATTTTAAAGCCGCTTCCAAGTTCTCTAAACTCTTTTATGGCGTCAAGCCTTTTGTATGCCTCTTCAGTTAGCACTTTGCCGCCATTGTAAGTGAGATATGCATAGGCAAGTTTGTCAGACCTGCCAATTCTGCCTCTTATTTGATAAAGTTGGCTAAGCCCCAACATATCGCAATCCACAACAAAAAGGGTGTTGAGCGCTGGCAAATCTATTCCATTCTCAATCAAAGTTGTTGAAATGAAAAGATTAAATTTTCCGTCATAGAGGTCGTTTATCACGCGAGAGAGTTCTTTTTCCTCCATTTGCCCGTACGCAACGCCAATTTTTGCGTTTGGCAAAAGTTCAGAAACGTGGTGGGCAAATTCATAAATTTGAGCAACCTTATTAAACAGCACAAGCGCTTTCCCGTTTCTTGAAATTTCCCGCGAACAAACATCAGAAAGAAGTTCGTCACTGTAAGGCGAAACGTATGTTTGAATTGGAAGGCGGTCACGCGGCGGAGTTGCAATCACGCTTATGTCCCTAATCCCAGAAAGCGACATGTGCAAAGTTCTTGGAATTGGCGTGGCGGAAAGCGTTAAAACATCCACATCTGTTTTCATTTTTTTGATTTTTTCTTTGTCCTTAACTCCAAATCTTTGCTCCTCGTCAAGCACCAAAAGCCCCAAATCTTTAAACACAAGTTTTTCGTTCAAAATTTTGTGAGTTCCAATCAAAATGTCAATTTTTCCTTCGGCAAGGCGCTTATAAATGTCCGCCGTTTCCTTTGCCGTGCGGAAACGATTCAGCACTTCAATCCTAAGCCCAAAGCCATCCATGCGGGAGAGGCATGAACGATAATGTTGCTCTGAAAGAATTGTGGTTGGGCAAAGAAAAGCCACCTGTTTTCCGTTGTAAACCGCCTTAAAAATGGCACGAAACGCCACTTCTGTTTTTCCAAAGCCAACATCGCCGCAAATAAGCCTATCCATAATTCTTGGGCTTTCCATATCTTGGTCAACATCGCTGATTGCAAGGGCTTGGTCGGGCGTAAGTTCAAACTCAAATTTGTCGGCAAATTGATTTTCAAGTTCGTCATCTCGCACAAAGGTGAAGCCCACGCTGTCCTTTCTTTCTTTATAAATTTTGGCAAGTGCTATTGCAACCTCTTTCAAATCCGCCTTAACGCGCTGCTTTAACTTTTGCCACTCCGAGCTGCCAAGAGCGTTAAGTTTTGGATTTTCGCCGCCGATGTAAGCGGAAAGCAAATTGGCCTGCTCAGAAGGAAGATACAAAAGCGCGCCATTTTTGTATTCAATCACAAAATAGTCTTTTTCAAAGTGTGACAGTTGCATTCTCACAATATCTTTGCATCGCCCCACCCCGTAAAAAGAATGCACAACAAAATCGCCCACTTTTGGAAGATAGGAAAAATTTTGTTTTCCCTGACGATAGTCCACTTTTTTGCTTTTATACATGTCGTCAGTGCCAATGCCAACAATGCCCTCTTCAAAGAAACTGAAGGAATATGGAAAATAATCTCTCAAAACAAAGATGTTAACTTTTTTGTCAAGAATGCCATCAAATTCTTTGAAAGAAAAATTGTTGGTCGTTAAAAATTCTTTTAAAATTTCAAAGTATTCGCCACCAAACAGAAAAACATTTATTCCGCCTTTGCCAAACATAACGAGGTCATTTTTCAGTTCCATAAAATCGGTGACGTAACTTTTTTGCCCAATGGTTTTGTTTTCAAAATTTGTTTCTTTTGTGTTTGTGAAAACTGTGCAATTTGACAAGTTTGTTTCTTTAAAATTTAAAAACAAATCCTCTCTTGTCCACGAAAGTTCACTTCTGGATTTTGCCAAAATGTCACATTCGTTTTCAATTTTAATTGGCTCATCAACAAAAATTTTTGCATCCAAATCAAAAACAGAATTTGCGCCAATTTTCAAAAAAATAGGAAAAATATCAATTTTTTCAAGATTTTTTTGCGTTTTCATCGTTAAAAAATCAAAATTTATGATTTTTTCAATTTCTTCATCAAAAAATTCAAGCCGCGTTGGATAGTCATCACCGCTCAAAAAAATGTCCACAACATCGCCGCGAACAGAAAACTGTCCTGCCGCTGAAACATAGTCCACCCTCTCATATCCAAACTCAGAAAAAGCACGGGAAAGGTTTTCAAGGCTCACCTCTTGCCCCACCGCAAAACTTTTATGTTGTTTCAAAAATTCCAAATCAAATTTGGTTGTAAGTGAAGATGGCAAAAAAATCAGCCCAGAAATTTTCTTTTGCAAAAAGTTCGAAATTGAGTTTGCAAAGTGGAACAAATTCACATCATGCTCGTCCTCATTTTCTCTGCCGCAAGAAATGATTTCAAGTTTTTTGCCTGCTGCCTCCAAACCACGTTTCAACTTGCTTGCAGAAACAAAATCGCCACAAACATAAACAAAAGCATCCTCTTGCGCAATTGTCAAAACTTTTTCGCCAACAAAAAAGCCCCCAAGTTCTTCACTTTGAGGCAAAAATTGTTTAAGAAAATCCAAAAACGCCTTCATTAAAAAAATCTCTCTTTAATTTGTGCCACAGCACTTTCTATTATTGGTTTAAATTGCTCTTCGTCATATTTAGACAAAACAAAATCGGCAAGGTCCTTTGTGACATCTCTTCCAATTCCAACCTTAATTCTTTCAAAATCTTGCCCAATAAAACTTACAATGCTCCTCAGCCCATTGTGCGTGCCAGCAGAGCCGCGTTCGCGATAACGGATGTTCCCTTTTGGCAAATCGATATCATCAACAATAACAACAATTCTTGCATCAGCAAATTTTTGCTTAACAAGCACAACACTTTCGCCGCTGTTGTTCATATAGGTTTGAGGCTTAACCAACAAAACCTTTTCACCGTTCACATTCCCCTGCCCAACAAGCGCCTTAAATTTGTTTTGTGTGAACTTGATGCCAAATTCTTGCGACAAAGCATCCACAACATCAAAGCCAATGTTGTGATATGTGTGCGCATATTCGGCAGTAGGATTTCCAAGCCCAACAAAAATCAACATAAATTCCCCTTATTTTTTAATCAATTTTTCAAAAGGTCCAACAGTTTTCCCTTTTTCAATTTTGCTGTCCTCAACAAAACTTTGTTGCAAAATTGCTCCGTCACAAACAATGGAATTTGAAATAAAGTTTCCACTTTCAAGCACAACCCCTTTGCCAATAAACGTTTCGCCTTTCAAAACGTTGTTTGGATATATGATTGTGTCTGGCTCAATTTCAACATCGGCATCAATAAAAATTGTGTTTTCGCCAAAAAGCGTAACTCCGTTTTGCTTGTGATAATCCAAAATTCTTTTGTTTATAACATTAAATGCCCAAGAGGCTTTTTGCGCATTGTCAATGATTGTGAAGCCTTCTTTGTCAAATTCCTCAACTGTGGAAGAGAGAAAAAGTGGATTTTTTAAGAAGTGGCGTGTCGCTATAAAACACCGCAACAAAATTAAATTTTTCGGCAAATGGGCGAAGTTTGTCCAAAAGCTCCTCTTCACATGGCTCATCAATCACTTTTTGCTGACAGCCAGAAGTTGCCAAAGCCACCCAATCAAGCAAGCTTTTGCCGGAAATTTTAAAGTCACTTTTAAGGCCATTTTTTGCCCGAACAAGCACAACAAGAGTTTCTTTTGCAACCCATTCATAATTTTGCAAAAGAGGCTCTTTTTCGTTCAAAAAGTCAAAATTAAGTTGATTTTGTTGTATTTCTTCTTCAATAATCATGAAAATATTATATTATTTTTTGCCAAACTTGTCAACAAACAAACAATATTTAAAAAATTATATTAAAACATTTTTAAAATTTGCCTTGTTATGATAAAATAATGATATGAAAAGAGTGGCAAAATTTTTCTCTTTTGCTTTGATTGGCATGTTTTTGTGCATCTGCTTGATGCCAAGTTTATTTGTTGCAAACGCTGATGCCGCCGAAAATGAGCAAGAGCCTGCTCCCGAAACAACAATAGAGCCTCTTTCAGACGAATTTTTCACATGGGCCATTCAAACCACTCCAAGAGAGAACAAAGTTGTCAGCATAGAAAAAAGAGAAGTCACCAACACCGCCGGAGAACCAGCAACCTACATCTGCCTGAAATGGGAAGAAGTGGAGGCGCTAAGATTTATAATAAACTTTTCAAACACAAAACCAAATTTAATATTTGGGCATTATTCATTAACAGAAATTCACGCCACAACAGACGATTTGCAAACTCCGCTTGCACCAATGCCAAACAAAAACGAGCCAACCAGCACAAGTTTATTTTCAAATTTGCCAATTGGCGAAAATGGAGCAAATTACACATTCAACTATTATGTTGACAGCACCTATGCTGTTGACAAAACCGACACAAGAAGTGCCGGAAAAGATTTTGGCCTATACAAATTTGTTTTGTCTTATGACTATTACATCACCACTTCTGCAGACCCTGTTGGTCAAAACACGCAAAGGCAGCTTGAATGTTATATTGCCATTTTGCCAACTGAAATCACGGAAGAAATAAAATATGAAATTGCAAGGCGAGATTTGCAAATCATTTACAGCGTCACCAATGAACGCTTGATGAACAAATTTGTGCTTTGGCTTTCAGATGATGACGTTTTGGCATATATAAATCCTATGTATATCAAATGGAAAGTGAATGGACGTGATTCCCAAAATCATCCATATGTTTTGGATGACAACCAAAAGGACGACAGCGGACAGCGAACCGTATATGACGCCTCACCCGTTCCTCCATATGGAAAAAATTTTGAATTTGACAGCAAAGGCATTGAAGGGCATTGGGATATAACTTGCGAAATTGTGGATGCAAATGGTGAGGTCATTTTCACAAAAACCGTTAAAAATCTTTCCACTTATCGCGTTGAAAAACCTTCCAATTTGTGGTGGATTTTGCTTATCATCTTTGGCTCATTGTTTTTGATTTTGGTTTTAATATTAGTCATCTATTTCATAAGGAAAAAGCGCGGCACCGTTTGGTGAAATTTGCTTGCTTTAAAAATTCATAAAAATTTTTCAGCAAAAAGAAAACAATTCTTTTTAATTTTCATAATTTGATAATGAGGGAGAAAAATATGTCAGCAGATGAAATTGTCAGGCTGATATCTTTGAGTTTTTCCCTTATCGTTTCGCTGGCAGGGCTGTTTGTTGCACTTATTAAAATGATTAAAAATAAAAAGTGGGATGACCTTAAACAAGAACTTTACAACCTTGTTTTAAAGGCGGAAGAAACAGAAACCTTGTCTGGCACCGAAAAGAAAAATGCTGTGCTTTCGTGGGCAGAAGATTTTTGCAAAACGCAAGGCATAACCTTTGATGCAGAAAAAGTTGAGAGCATTATTGATACTTTGGAAGCACTGATTTTAAAGGGGCAAAACACCTCAAAAAGTGACAACAAAGATATCAGCAATAAAAAACAAGAGAGTGATTAAACATCACTCTTTTTGTTGTTTTTTTCTCAAATATTTATCAAAAAATTGTTTAAAGACAAAAAGAAGCCAACAAAATTAATCAACTTTTTTAAGCTGCTCAACGGCATCTTTTCTGTTTTTTGCAGTGTAAACAAATTTTCCACTAACCAAAATGTCCGCCCCAAGTTCAGCCAAGCGTTTTGCGTTTTGAGCGTTAACCCCGCCATCAAACTCAATTTTAAAGTTCAAGTTGTTTTGTGTGCGGAAGTCATCAACCTCTTTCACTCTGTCAAACATTTCTTCTTTTGCCGCTTGCCCGCTTGCCCCCGGCTCAACGCCCATAATCAAAATTACATCACAATTAAAAGCAAAGGACCGAACATCTTTAAAAGGTGTGTTTGGTTTAAAAGAAATTCCCGCCAACACTCCGTTTTGCTTAATAAAATTTATGACATTGGCCAAATCTTGCTTGTTTTCAAACGCCTCATAATGCACTGTAATAATGTTTGCCCCCGCATCAATATATTTGACAATATCTGTGGTTGGCTCATTCACCATAAGGTGAACATCAAGCAAAATTATGCTGTTTCGGTTTATCGTTTTGATTAAGCCATAATCATAGTTGTTTTTGGAAACAAAATTTTCATTCATAACATCACAATGCAAAAAATCTGCCACACCCTGCATTTGCTTGGCATATTCCACAATGTTTTGATAGTCACTTATCGGGTCGGTTGAAACTGAAACATCCACACACCTTCTCATACACACCTCTAAACAAATTTATTTTAGCAAATTTAAACCATTTTTCAAAATCTTTTAATATCTTTTCAAATTTTTTAAATTGTCATAAAGTTTAAGATAATTTTCATAGCGCTCTTTTGCAATCAGCCCATTTTCAACCGCATTTTGCACGCCGCAAAACTCTTTTCCGCCTTTGTGAACGCAAGTTTTATATTTGCACTTATCAGCAAACTTCAAAAATTCTGGATAATAATTTTTAAGTTCTTTTTCGTTAATTTTCAGCAAACTTTCATCCAACTTAGAAAAGCCGGCGGTGTCGGCAAGATATTTGTTCTTTCCAAATTTGTATAACTCCACAGTTCGCGTGGTTTGTTTTCCTCTCTGCACTTTTTTGCTGAAGGTGTCAACCCTTGTCACAGTTTCCTTTTTCAGCGCATTTATTATTGAAGATTTTCCAACTGCACTTTGCCCAGCAAGCACGCAAACGCCTTTAATTTCTTTGATTAAAATCTCAACGCTTTCATCAAAAGTGCAAAAAATAAGCGTTTTTATTACTTTTTTATAGATTTTTTCAATATTTTTGCAAGTTTTTTCATCTAAATCAAATTTATTGATGCACAAAATTGGTTTGATATTATTCAAAAAACAAAACACAATCAGTTTGTCCACAAGAAGCAAATCTGGTTTTGGGATTGGTGCAACAGTGATGAACATTTTGTCAATGCCGGCAACCGGCGGACGAATGATGATGTTCTTTCTGGGCTGAACTTTACTTATGGAATTTGTTTCATCAATCAAAACTTTGTCGCCCACAAAAATTCCATCTTTTTTCAAATTTCTTGCGCCAACTTCAAGAATTTTTCCATCTTCAAATTCAACTGTAAACAAACTTGATTGTTTTTTTAACACAAGTACCTCAGTCATTGCCACCTCCAACTCTGTTTCTAAGTTGGCCGCAAGCCCCCTCAATGTCCTCGCCCATCGTTCGCCTTACAGTTGCAGATATTCCAAGTTTTTCTAGTTCTTCTGCAATTTTGTATGCCTTTTTCCTGCTTGTTCCAATCAACTTTTTCTCTTTAACAGAATTAAGAGGAATTAAATTCACATGGCAAGTTTTTCCTTTTAAAATTTTTGCCAATTCCTTTATTTGCTCCTGCCCGTCATTCACACCTTCAATCAAAGAATATTCAAAACAAATTCGCCTTCCCGTTTTGTTGAAATAATAGTCACATGCACGCAAAATTTCTTCAATTTTATAAGCGTTGGCGATTGGCATAATTGTTTTTCGCAAATTATCATTTGAAGCATGCAAAGAAATTGTAAGCGTCACCGAAAAGCCGTCATCTGCAAGTTTATATATGTTTGGCACAAGCCCGCATGTTGAAAGAGAAATGTTTCTCTGGCTGATGTTCAATCCCTCCTCCGCCGAAACAAGCTTCAAAAATTTGGTCACATTGTCATAGTTGTCAAGTGGCTCGCCGCACCCCATAAGCACGATGTTTGTTATTTTTCTTTCTTTTAATGTTGCCCCCAAACTTGCATTAAAAAACAAAACTTGTGCCAAAATTTCGCCTGGCGAGAGATTTCTTTTTAAGCCGTTTAAGGTTGAAGCGCAAAACTTGCAGCCCATTCTGCATCCAACCTGAGTGGAAACACAAACAGTGTAGCCATATTTATATTTCAGCAGCACACTTTCAACAATGCTGCCATCGGCAAACTTAATTGCAACCTTTTCTGTTTCGTCTTTACTTTTAAGATGTGCCACAATTTCATAAAAAAGATAGTCTTTTTTCACTTTTTCTTTAAAATTTTGTGGCAAATTTGATATTTTTTCCAAATCTTTAAAAAGATAACCCGCCTCAAAAAGTTGTTTGGCGCGATATTTTGGCTCGCCCAAACTCAAAACATATTCTTGCACTTCAGAAAAAGTCATGTCCAAAATCATGCGTCCACCGCCTGACTTTTAAAATGAAAACCATTCAAAAAACTTCTTGCATCCAAAACTTTTCCGCCCGATGCTTGACATTTCAAAATCTCAAACACTCCCTTTGAAGTTTGAATTAAAAATCTCTTTTTGTCCGGAATAATTGCTCCCGCTTTAAGCTCACTTTCTTCATCTGTTG
>CANRFP010000008.1 GCA_947629895.1 uncultured Clostridia bacterium
GCCACTGCGGGCGTTCGCCTTGCTTTCACTTTAAGCACTGCAACCTATTTCGGAAACCCAAGACCAGTTTAAAAAAAGACAGTTAGTTGCTGTCTTTTTTTGCTTCTGTGTAAAAAAATAACAAAAAATTGGTTTTCTTTTGCATACTTTTCTTTTTTTTCCAAAAGAAAAGTATGTTTTCCTCTTGTGTTTTTTGTTTTTTGGTGCTATACTATATAAGTTATAAAAAAGGAAAAGACTATGAAAAACGAGAACATAAGAAATGTGGCTATTATTGCACACGTTGACCACGGCAAGACATCGCTTGTTAATGAAATGCTTAAACAAGGCAATGTTTTTAGAGAAAATCAAGTTGTTGAAGACAGAGTTATGGACAGCAACGCGCTTGAAAGGGAAAGAGGCATCACCATTTTGTCAAAAAACACCTCTTGTTTTTATAATGGCATAAAGATAAATGTTGTTGACACGCCGGGACACGCCGATTTTGGTGGCGAAGTTGAAAGAGTTTTGAAAATGGTGGATGGCGTTTTGCTTGTTGTTGACGCCTTTGAAGGCCCTATGCCTCAAACCAGATTTGTGCTTGAAAAAGCACTTGCGCTTAAACTTAAAGTTGTGGTTGTTATAAACAAAATTGACAGGCCAGACGCGCGAATTAAAGAAGTTATTGATGAAGTGCTTGAACTGTTTTTGGAACTTGATGCCGATGACGACCAATTAAACTCGCCATTTGTTTTTGCATCTGCAAGAATGGGTGTTGCATCAACAAATCCAGACGAAAAAGGCACAGACATGAAGCCTTTGTTCGAAACAGTTATAAGTCACATTCCAGCACCAGAAGGCGAAGCGGACAAACCTTTAAAACTTCTTATTTCTTCCGCCGAACACAACGATTATGTTGGCAAACTTGCAGTTGGAAAGGTTGAGAGGGGCTGCATTAAAGTTGGGCAAAATGTTGTTGTTTGCAACTATCACGATGAAAGCAAAAAAGTTCGTTCCAAGATTGTGAGTTTGTTTGTTTATGAGGGCTTGAAAAGAGTTCCTGTTGAAAGCGCAACTGTGGGCGAAATTGTGTGCGTTGCGGGGCTTGAAAATGTTACAATTGGCGACACAATTTGCGAAGAGGCAGCCATTGAGCCTATTGAATTTGTGAAAATTGCAGAGCCAAGCGTTGAGATGACATTTATGGTTAATGACAGTCCATTTGCGGGCAAGGAAGGCAAGTTTGTGACATCCAGACACCTTCGCGACCGCCTTTACAAAGAGGCTGTTAAGGACTTGTCGCTTCGCGTTACTGATGGTGACACAGCGGAAAAATTTAAAGTTTGTGGCAGAGGCGAAATGCACCTTTCCATCCTCATTGAAAACATGAGAAGAGATGGCTATGAGTTTCAAGTCAGCCAGCCAAAAGTTTTGATTAAGGAAATCAACGGCGTGAAGTGTGAACCTATTGACAGGCTGTTTTTGGATGTTCCAGAGGACTGCGTTGGCGTGGTTATGAACAAAATGGGCGTGCGAAAAGGCGAACTTCAAAACATGACACCACACGGCTCTCGCATGAGAATGGAATTTCTTATCCCTTCAAGAGGGCTGTTTGGTTTTAAGTCAGAATATTTAACTGACACGCGCGGTGAAGGAATAATCAACTCTATTTTCTATGACTATGAGCCATATAAGGGCGAAATCAACCGCCGCGAATTTGGTGCACTCATCGCTCACGAAGAGGGCAAGGCGATTGTTTATGGACTTTACAACGCGCAAGAGCGTGGCGAATTGTTCATTGGCGCTGGCGTGGACGTTTATGGCGGAATGGTTGTTGGTGAAAATCCAAAGGGCGGAGACATTGTTGTGAATGTTTGCAAAACAAAACACCTTTCAAACTGCCGTGCATCCGGCTCGGACGATGCGTTGAGGCTGACACCTCCAAAAGTTATGAGTTTGGAGGACTGCATTGAATTTTTGGGTGATGACGAATATTTGGAAGTCACTCCAAAAAACATCCGCATAAGAAAGATTATTTTGGACCACAATATGCGACTTCGTGAACGCGGAAAAATGCTCAGAGGCGAAATTTAATATAAAAAATGTATAAATAGCGTAAAAAATTGACTTTTTATGCTATTTTTTGTTACAATATAAATATGAAAGCGTGGAATGTGAAATATAAATATGAAACAATTCCAACAATCAAGGGCAACGATTATGAAATCGGATTTGCGCTTGGTGAACTTTTTCATGGAGAATATAAAAAACTTGACAAATATAAAAAGAATCTTAAAGACCCAAAAGTGAATGAATATCTTTCTTTGCTGCAACCTTTTTTGAGGGCAAATTGCCGCCCCGCTTATGACGAAATTTGCGGAAGAGCGGATGGCGCAAAAATTGATGTTAAACTGCTTTTTGCATCACTTTGCCAAGAAGAATTGTCTTTAAACTCACAAGAACACTGCACTTCAATCATGGTTTCAACAGAGAACAACAAGGTTTTGGCACATAATGAAGATGGAGATTTCAACAAAAAAAATGCGCGCGTTGTTAGGGTTGAGCGCAAAGGCAGCGGTGCGCACTATGAAATTGCAGAAGATAACTCCCTTTCCTCATCCACAATTTTTGTTGGGAAAGATTTGGTTTTTTCAACAAATTCAATAAATTTCAATCATTATGACTTAAAAAATGTTCCAACATTTGCTTTTTACAAAATGTGCTCTTGTTGCAAAACCTTTGAGGATTTGTTGACAGTTGTTAAAAACACGCCAATAACTTCTGCTTGCGGGCTGAATGTTTGTGATGTTCCAAACAAAAAGTTTTATTATATTGAAAAAGTTTTGGATAAATTTGATTTAAAACCTATTGACGGGGTGAATGTTCACACAAATCACCTTTTGGCAAGCAAATTTGCAGATTTAAAACCAGAAAAGTGGCACAAAACCTCCACTTCGCTTTCCAGGCGAACCATTGCAAATGATTTGATTAAAAACAGAAAAGACCTTAATGTTGAAGAGGTTTACAAAATCATAACCTATTATGGCTCTTGTGACTTCAATTCGGTTATGTCAAAGAAAAACACCGGCTATGACTGCCTCACTTTTGGCACATATGTTCTTGATTTGAAGAACAAACTTAGTTTCCTGCATGTTCACAACAAGAAAAACACAGTTTTTGAACTTGATTTGCCTAAATTTTAATTGAAATATAAATTGACAAAACATAATTTTGCTGTTATACTTATGTTATGATAAACTCTGAGAAGCAAATTTTGAAAAGAAGAATTAAAAGATTGGGACTCTTTCTTTTAATTGTTTTTTTGCCAACTATGGTGGTTGCGGTGCTGCTTGGAGTTGCAAAAGTTCCTCAATGGTTAAACATTTTGGTGCTTGTTCTTATGCTTTTTGTTTTGTTTGGTGTTTATGCATATCTTATGAGCAAGCTGGACAAGCGAAAAGAAACTCGCCTAAAAAGCAAAAAAGACCCTTTTTCGGACTGATGGAGGAAAAATATGGCTGAATATAAAATTTTACCAAATCATTTGGAGTCAGAGCAAACACTGCTTGGGTGCGTGCTTTTGGATAGCGATGCACAGATGCAAATTTTGTCAAAGTGCAGTGCGGACGATTTTTATTCGGAAGCCCACAAAAGCATTTTTGAAAGCATGCAAAAAATTTACAACAAGTCTATACCTGTTGATTTTGTCACGCTCTCAAACCAACTTGAAGTTGACAAAAAACTTGAAGCCATTGGAGGAATTGACTACATAACTTTTTTGACCAACTTTGTGCCATCGGCAGCAAACTATAATCACTATTTGGAAATTGTTAAAAACTGTGCACTTCGCAGACATTTGATTGCACAGTCCAATGAAATAATAACAAATGCGTTTGACAACCCATCTGCAGAGGATGCCATGCAATTTGCTGAGAAGAAAATTTTTGACCTTTCGCAAAAGGAAAGCACCTCTGAACTTGAACTTATTGGCAAGCAGGGCGGAACGCTTACAAATGTTTTGAAAAAGATGTCTGAACTTGCCGAAAACAAAGGAAAGCTTAGGGGAATACCAACAGGCTATAAAGAATTTGATGAAGTCACAAGCGGGCTGCAAAACAGCGATTTGATTTTGCTTGCGGCAAGGCCTGGTGTGGGAAAAACTTCTTTCGCAATGAACATTGCAGTTAACAGCGCAATCAACGAAGGCAAAAAAGTGGCAATTTTCTCACTTGAAATGTCAAGAGAACAGTTGGTTCAAAGGGCGCTTTCATCTCTTGCAAAAGTAAACTTGAAGCATGTGCTTTCTGGGGACATGGATGCGGACGAGTGGAAAAGAGTCTGGACGGCAGAGAAAAAACTTGCCGAAGCATCAATTTTTGTTGACGACAGTTCGCTTATAACGCCATTTTCAATCATCAGCAAATGTCGAAAATTGAAAATGACAGAGGGGCTGGATTTGATTGTTATTGACTATCTTCAACTTATGACAATGGGCAAGCAAAATCGTGAAAACAGAGCGCAAGAAGTCAGCGACCTCACTCGAACGCTGAAAATAGCAGCAAAAGAGTTGGATGTTCCGGTTTTGGTGCTGTCGCAACTTTCGCGTGCGGTGGAAATGCGTGACGACCACAGGCCTGTGCTTTCCGACCTTAGAGAAAGCGGCTCAATTGAGCAAGATGCGGACATTGTGCTTTTCTTATACAACCCAGAAAAGTATTCCGACACGGCAGTTGAGGAAGAGCCTGGCACTGTTTATCTTTTAATTTCAAAACACAGAAGTGGCAGCACGGGCGAACTTAAACTGAAATGGGTTGGCGAATATACAACATTCTTAAACTATGGCGACAAAGTGAAATATGAGGAACAATCTCAGTCATAAGGAGGAAAAATGAAAAAAGGAAAGTGGTTAATAATAATTGGAATCATTGTTGTTTTGGCGGTGGTGCTGACCATTGTGTTTATCAATCTTTTCACACCAAAACACACAATTGAACTTTCAAACCAACTAAATTCAGTTGCGCAAACGGGTTATTTGAACAAGGAAAACACAAACAACAAAAACATACAAGAATTTTTAGGTAAAGTAAAAACAAACAGCAATTTGGACAAAAATAAAGAACAGGTGCAAATTGAAAATTATTTGAATGCCCTTCAAGCGTTCAGTGAGATGGGAGAATTTTACAATCGCCAAATGGTTTTCACAAAACACACAAAGGTTTATGCCGATAATGCGGACAGCATAATTAAATCTTTTAAAGAGGCAAACAAAATAGCTGGCGAAATTGGTTCTTATTTTGAAGATAATTTGAATAGAGATGCACAACTTCAAGTAGAGGCGTGGAGAACAAAAGCCAAGCAAGTGAAATCGTTATTCGATAAAACTTACAACGCCTTCACAAAACTCTCGGCGGTTTACACATCTTGTATAACATCAAAAATAAAGAACAATGAGATGTCAAAAGCGGTGTTCAAAGTTACAAATTATTTGCTTGCAGAGATTAAAACTGATTTGGAAAATAAAGATGCCCCTTCAAAGATTAACGGGCCAAAGCTTTTAAATTTTGTTAAAGCATATTATCCAAAAGAAAAGAATCATTTGATTTACGATTCTGTTTACAATGAAAATGCACTTGGAATTGCCAAAGAGATAAATGAAGCAAAAAATTTGGCAGAATATGAAGTTGTTAACAGCTCAAATTGGCAAAAATTCTTGGCGGGCAATATTCTTTCTGCCACAGCCTTAAATTTTAATTTGGAGGTGACAGCATGAAAAAGAAATTATTGGTTTGTTTAGTTTTGTGCTTGGCAAGCGTGCTTGGACTTTTTGGATTAACCGCTTGTGGCGACAATGCTTCCTTAGCTGATGTTAAGGCGTCTTACAAAAGTTTTGTTGAAACTTATGCAAAGTTTGAAGAGGTTTTTGATATGAGCGAAACTCACAATCCAGACGGTAATTTGCAATGGAAATTGGATGTTAATTTGGGTGAAAATATAGACACTCGTTCAAAAGTATCCGAAAAGAAGGAGCAATATCAGTCTTTAATTACAACTTACAAAGAAATATTGGAAATCTCAAACGATTATGTTATGTCGAACAAAGAATATATTGATGGGTTAAGTGAAAAAGATTTGTCAAACGGTGCAAAAGATTGCTTAAAAGGGCTGAATGATGCACTAAAATCTTACAAAAGTGAAATACCAGTGTTTGTGAAAAAAATGCATGAGTTTAATGCATATTTAACGCCGGGCTCAGCGATAGATGAGGATGGAGAGGATATAAATTTGCAATTATTTAAAAAAGAATATGGAAAACTTGTTGCAAAAAGCATAACGCTTTCAACCGCTGTTGCAAATTTTGTTGAAAACACAGGAGTGTTTAAACTGATTAAAAACGGAGTTCCAACACAAAAGAATTTCATAACCCTTAAAAATTATATAAGAATCAAACTGCTTCCAATTTTCAGCCGCTATAAGCTGAACAAAATTGAAAATGTTTATAATTATTATTCAGATTTTTACAGCCAAGGAGCGCCGGCATATGTTAGAGTGAACAATCAACTTGTCAGATTGGAAGATTTATTTGGAACATTCAAAACAAAGTTGTTAACAGCCACAGTGGGAACAATTTCTGGCAGCGATGAAGATTTGACAAAACTTTTCAATAAAATTTATGATAAAGCACAAGACTTTTTCACCGAAGAGGCAGATTATTTCACAGCCTTGAACGGAATAGATTTTTATGCTCTTGCACAAACAGATTATGACAGCGCAACTTATTCTGCAAAGAACAAAAACTTTTTAAAGTTTATGGATGAGATTGATTTGTTCTTGGGCACAGATGGCGGCGGCGTTTTTGATAGCTTTATTGCATCAATAAGTGCCGATTTTAATATTAATTAAGGTGATAAAATGAATAATATCGATTTAGCAGAACTCCTCTTTCCAGGCGGAATGACAACGGAGGAGATTGAAAAAAAATATCCTAAAAGGCAGTTAAGTGAGGGCGCGGAAGTTACAAGATTTGCGCCAAGTCCAACAGGATTTATGCATATTGGCGGCTTTTATTCCGCTCTGATTGATTACAACATTGCAAAGAGAAGTGGTGGGGTGTTTTATCTTCGCATTGAGGACACCGACCAAAAAAGAGAGGTCACTGGGGCTAGTGCCATAATTATGAACATTTTGTCTGGTTATGGTTTTATGCCAGACGAATATGAGCTTAAAGGCGGCGTGACAATTGGCGAATATGGGCCATATTATCAAACTGAAAGACAAGAATATTATCGTGCTTATGCAAAAAAACTTGTTGCTGAGGGCAAGGCTTTTCCTTGTTTTTGCAAAAAAACTGAAGGTTTGGAAGATGTTAAAAAGGTGCGCGAAAAGAAATTTGCCGCTGGAATGCTTGAAGAAAAAGACCCTTGCAGAAATTTGACCTATGAACAAATTGCGGAAAACATCAAAGAGGGCAAAAAGTTTGCAATAAGATTAAAATCCAAAGGTGACGGAAAGGAAAAAATTAAATTTAGAGATTGTGTGAGGGGCGAAATTGAAATTTTGGCAAACTGCAAAGATGCAATTTTGCTTAAAAACGATGGACTTCCAACCTATCACTTTGCACACGCAGTGGATGACACACTGATGGGCACAACAACCGTTGTGAGAGGGGAAGAGTGGCTTCCATCCTATCCCCTTCACCACGAAATTTTTGATGCATTGGGCTTTAAAAGACCAAAATATATTCACACTCCTGTGATTTATAAATTTAATGAAAAAGGCAATAAAAGAAAGTTGTCAAAGAGAAAAGACCCAGAGGCGGATATGCGTTTTTATGAACAAGAAGGCTATCCAAAGCAAGCGGTTGTTGAGTATTTGATAAATCTTATCAATTCCAATTTTGAAATTTGGAGAAAAAACAACCCAACTGCCGATTACAGAGATTTTCCTTTTGACGGCTTTAAGAACACAGCCAACACGCCATTGTTTGATTTTGTTAAATTGAATGACATTGCAAAAGATGTTATTTCCAAACTCACAGCCCAGCAATGTTATGATTATTTGCTTTATTGGGCAAAGGAAAATTGTGTGGACAAGGTGGACTTTTTGATAAACAATCGCGATTATGTCACAAGCGTTTTGAACATAGACCGCGAAAAGCCAAAGCCAAGAAAAGATTTATACAAGTGGAGCATGTTCTTTGAACTGTTTGATTATATGTTTGACAAGCCAAAAACTTATGAGGAAGTTGATGATGCCAAAGAGTTTAAAAAGGTTGTGAAAACATATCTTCAATATCTTGACCTTTCATCAAAAGATGCTTGGTTTGCAAAGATAAAGGAAATGGCGGGGAGGCTTGGCTATGCTGTTGACAACAATGAATATAAGAAAAATCCAAACGCTTTCATGGGCAACGTGGCAAAGGTTTGTGAATATATTCGAATTGCCATCACCGGCAGAAAAAATTCCCCAGATTTATATGAAATCATGACACTTTTAAAAGAAGAAAAAGTTAGAAAAATTTTAAAAGAATTTGCTTAAAAGTGCAAAAAATGCACAAAAAATTGATTTTTTCTTAAATTTTTGATATTTTTTGGAGTTTTTTATGAAAAATGTTATTTTAACGGGAGATAGACCAACCGGGAATTTGCACATTGGGCACTATGTTGGCTCAATTGCAAATCGAATTAAACTTCAAGAGCAAGGAAATTTTGATAAATTCTATATTATGATTGCTGACACCCAAGCGCTCACTGACAATTATGACAAAGTTGACAAAGTTAAAAACAACATCATTCAAGTTGCGCTAGATTACTTGGCGGCAGGTATAGACCCTAAAAAAGTTAATATATTTATTCAATCACAAGTTCCCGCTCTTGCAGAAATGACAATGTATTTTATGAATTTGGTGACGCTAGCGCGCCTAACCAGAAATCCAACAGTGAAAGAAGAAACAAAGCAGCGTGGCTTTAATGCTCGGGTGCCGGTTGGTTTTGTGTGTTATCCAATAAGCCAGGCGGCAGACATTCTTGCTTTTGGAACAACTTGTGTGCCAGTGGGCGAGGACCAACTTCCAATGATTGAGCAAACAAGAGAGATTGCAAAGTCCTTCAACAGCACCTATGGCGAAGTTTTTGCAATGCCAAACGCGCTTTTGCCTGAAAACAAAATGTGCCAAAGGCTTGTTGGAACGGATGGCGGCTTGAAAATGAGTAAGTCGGCGGGGAATTGCATTTATTTGAAAGATGAGCCAGATGCTATTAAATCAAAAATTATGAACGCATACACCGATCCAAACCACATAAAAGTTTCTGATTCGGGGCAAGTTGAGGGGAATGTTGTGTTTGCATATCTGGATGCGTTTTGCACAAAAGAGAGTTTTAAAAAATTTCTTCCTGAATATGAAAATTTGGAGGAACTTAAAAATCACTATCGCAAAGGTGGGCTTGGAGATGTTAAAATAAAACTGTTTTTAAACAACATCATGCAAGAATTTTTGGAGCCAATGCGAAATAGGCGAAAAGAATATGAAAAAAATATAGATGAAATTTACCAAATGCTTTTCAAAAACAGTGCGGATGCTTGCGAAGCTGCAAATCGAACTGTGCAAAAAATGAAGGAAGCGATGGGAATTGATTATAAAAAATTTCTTAAAAAATAACGCAAAAATTCAAAAAATGCGTTATTTTTTTAATTTTTTTTGATTTTTGAATGAATTTTTTGATATTTTTTCAAAAAATAATATTTTTTTATTTTTAAATTATTTTTCTTTTCGATTTTTTATGAAGTTTAGAGTTTTTTTGAAATTTGTGTATATATTAAATAATATACTTTAAATCTCTGTTTTTGCTTGCTTTTTGGGCGCTTAATTTTGTATAATTAAAATGTATAAAAATAAGTCGACCGGCCTGCAAATTTTGAGGAGCACAATGAAAAAAAATTTCTTTTTTCTGTTTGTCTTGATTTTTAGTATCTGCGGAGTTCTAAACTTTTTTGAAATCCCTTCGCAGGTTTCTTATGCCATAAGCACAAATGTTAGTTCTTGGCAGTTGCCAAACGGCAAAACTTCATATGAGGATTTGGACAAGAACGATTTTGCTGGCGTGACCAATTCGGATTATCTTTTTATAGAAAAAGGACAAGGACAAGAACAAGAAGTTTACATTAACTCTGCCAGAGGTTTTGCATATTTTGCTTATCTTGTAAACAATGGTGATATGATGAGCAACAATAACGTTTACCTTACAACAGACGTTGATTTGGGAAATTATGAGTGGGCTCCAATCTTTAATTTTCAAGGCAACTTTGATGGTGAGGGACATTACATATACAACTTGGAACTCACAAAAGGCAGCAAAGTTGCAACGGTTATGGATGAAACATACTATGCTGGGCTTTTTGGAAATTATCATGCAGACGCCGAAAAGAAAATTTCAAACTTACATTTAAGAAATGTTAACATTGCTATTGCAGAAACGGCAAATCCATTTCCAACACATATTGGTGGCTTGGTTGCCGCTTTGGGAAGCGATGATTACAGCACAAACGTGCTTGGCACGGTTGAAGGATGTTCTGTGAGCGGGAACATCTCTGTTACAAGCAGTTCCAACGAGGAAATAAATGTGGGCGGCGTGTTTGGCTCTGTCAGCACTCACAATTGGACAGGGAGAATGCCAACAGTCCAACAAATTATGTCAACGGCAACAATCACGGTGGATGCGCCTCTTGCGAACGTGGGCGGAATTGTTGGCGCTGCGTCTTGCATTGATTTGCAAAAAAGTTATTCAACTTCCAACATAACATTCTCTTCACAAGGTGGAAATGGGCAAAGGAGTGCGGTTGGTGGAATTGTTGGAAATATAAACACCAATCGAAACACAACGGACATAAGAAAAACAAACATTTCCAACTGCTATTTTGCAGGCGAATTAAATTCGTCAAGGGCTGGCTATGTTGACATTGGCGGAATTGCTGGAAGATTTTATGTGTATGGCGACAAGACCAAAAATGAAATTTCAAATGTTTACAGCACAGCAAAAATTTCTGCTGGTGCAAGCGAAACAGAAAAAGGCGGGATAATTGGGTTTGTCACATGGCAAAGTTCAAGCAACGGCGATGGTGTGTTAAAAAACGCTTTTGCAATTGAAAATGGGAATAAAACCCTAACCGCTTTAAATGAGCTTTACAACTTGGATGATACAATACAAGAGAGACGAAGTTTTGTTTGTCAAAACTGTGTTGGCGATAATGCCGATTTGGCAATGAGAATAAGAACAAAAGGTTTTTATCAAGACGAAATCATTTGGGGCGAGGAAAACGCTTGGGATTTTGACTTCACTTGGGCAATTCAATATGGCGTAAATGATGGTTTGCCATATCTTGTTGGCGTTTATCAAATGGGCGCCGCAAACAATGACCAAGATTTGTCTGGCGACAACAAATTGAAAGGCTTGGGAACAGCGGATAACCCATATTTGATTGAAACTGCCGGCGACCTTGCATATTTCACGGCAAACTATGGCAAAGGGGCATATGATGGAACAAATCAATATTATTCTCTTCAAAATGACATAGATTTGTTAAACAAAACATGGGTTCCAATTGGCACTGCCAGTAAATATTTTTCGGGTGTGTTTGATGGGAATGAGCACACAATCAGCAATCTTACGTGTTCTTATTTAAACGCTTTTGCTTCAATTGGTTTGTTTGGCTACACAGAAAATGCAGTCATCAAAAATTTGACAATTGAAAACTGTGATTTTTATTCAACAGATGAAACTGTTGTAAAAGGTGCTTTTGTTGGCACAGCAGGCGAAAACACTTATTTGATAAATGTTGACAACAAAACTTCTTTAAACGATGTTGGGGATGATGGTGACACAAACGTAACGAAGATTAAAGGAAAATTAAACCTAACAGACACAAGCGGGACATATGCCGGCTATGACATCACAATCGACCCAAACGGCGGAACTTTCTATGGCAGAGGAAATGATGAAAAAGACGGTGAGTATAGAGGCGAATATCATATTATTTTGAACGAAAAAGGCGAAGTTGTTGCTTTGCAAAATATAGATGAAACTTATATAGATGAAACTTATGGGAAAAGCATTCCAGGCCTTTCAACTCAATTTGGACAAGCAGACACAATTATTCGAAGAGGATACAAGAGGCTTGGATTTTCAACAGAAAAACCAAGCAGCAGCAACTCTTATCAAATTCGCGAAACGGACAGCAGTGCAAAATTGCTTTTGGATGGGGCAGGCATTGTTGACGAGGCAACAAATCTTCAACTATACACCGTTTGGCTTTCAGGCGAGGGCGGAAAGTTTTTCACAGAAGAGGTTTATGTTGTTTACAACCAATACGAAATTGCAAACTTTAACGCCTTGGATAATGCAGACGCCGAATATCTCAAAGCGGGAAACAACAACTTGTATGTTGATGGCGAAAAGTTCAATTTAAATGATTTTGAGGCAACATATGGGCTTGGAAAAGTTGAAGGCGAAGCAAATAACTTGTATGTTAAATTCAATCTCATCTACGATTCAAAATCAACTGAATATGAAGACGTTTTATGGGGTCAGCCACAATACAAATCTGAAGACGGAACAATTAAACATTTAAGAGAAGGGTTTGAAATAGCATATTTGCATGCAGATTTTAATAATGCCAGCAAAAAGTTTGAGGGTGATGCCAAAGAAAATTCAAAGGTTGAATTTATAAATGACAACTATGACAAAATTTTGTATGCAGAGTGGAGAGGCTTTTCAACATCGGGCGAAGATGAAAAAGTTGCCAAGCAGACGTTTAAAATTACTTTTAGAAAAACCGAGGAGGAAGGCACACGTAAATGGGCAGGGTTTAACACTTTTGAGTGGAGCGATGTTTTTGGAACCGGACTAAAAAGCAACATTAAACTTGAAGGGCACAATGCAAATAATGGCGTTGTCACCTTTTCTCAAAACTCAGTATCTGGGCAAGGTGACGATGATTTGGTTGTGGAATACACATTTGGCACAAATTACAGCGATAAAATGGACAACTATCTTCGTTTTTATGCCAACATTTTGCCTGGCTTCACTTTCACAACTGCCACGTTAAACGAACTGCCAGATTCAAATTTTGGTAAATTGACAACGAAAAATGATGAAAGTTTGGTTTTTAGAGCAACACAAGAAAGCGTATTTTACAATCTTGTTGGCAATCAAAACATAACAATCTCGGTTGAGAGAACGCTTATTGCATCTGACTTTTCTGCAAGCAAAGAGGTGGTTTATGGGCTGTCGCCAAATCTCAATTTGAGAGGTGCAACGCAATATAATTTGGTTGTTGGAGGCCAAACATTTGAAGGAAAAAACTCAAATACAATTTTTGGATATAGTTTTGAAGAAAACAAAGTTTTGTTCTTCACAACCACCAGCGAGGGAGGCAAAAACACATATTCAATCACAGAAGAACAATTAAATGGAAGTCCGCTTGTTAGTGACGGGGAGCAGCTTTTATTTAAAGTGGATTACACCCTAAATGCAAACGAAAATTATTCAATTTATTATCTTTACACCTTTGAGAGACGTGAAAATGAAGAACACACCAGCGAAGATTGGTTTGCTTTGTATCAAAGCAATGAAAGTGGAAGCAAAGAATTTTTGATTGCCGCCATGAAAAAGCCAACAGAGGATGAGAACGAAACAAAAAAATCTCAACTTTTGACTTTCATGCACAACGATTTAAATTTGATTTACAAAACCAATAACGGTTCAAGATTTCAAGAACGAAATGCAAATGCTGAAAATGCGGAAATTTGTCCTTTAGCAAGCGAACAAGAAAATGTGACAGAGGGATATTTTAAATACAGCAACTTGCAAAAATTTGATGAGGGAACAATAACTCTGTCAACTGAATACACCTCAATATTAGTTGAATACAGATATGAATACAACAAAGATGAAGGAAAAAATGAAGAAATATTTGACCAATTTTTAAACAGCGCTGGCGGTCAAGCTCTTTTAGCAGAAAAAACAACGCAAACTTCAAAAGGGATTGAAGCCAAAGTGAGCGGCAAAATGGCTGATGATGCGGCGAAATATTTTAAAATAAGCAAAATTGAAGTTAATCAAACAGAGGGCACGCCAAGTGTTGGATTGCAAACAACTCAAGAGTCGGCGGATTTTGATTTTGAAATTTTAGCATCGAATTGGGAAGCCGGAAGATATTTGCTTACAGTAACTTTTGTTGATTTAACATACACGGTAAACTTTGGAGCAAAGTTTGTTTCGCATTCAAGTATGTCCAGCTTTGAGAACTTGGTTAATGGGAGAAATAATAGCGCGGGCTATGAAACATATTTGAAAAACTTTGGCGAACAAGAAACCTTTTTGACGCTTGATGACGTTTTGAAAAGCACAGAATCATCAATCGTATCGGTGGCTTTGGAATATCAAGGAAGTTCAGTTGGACTTTTGCAAGTGAATGGGCTATTATATAACGACCAAATTTCAATTGCTCCTGCGGAAACAGCGGGAGTGCAACATTATGGCTTCTTGCTGAGAACAAATTTGAGAAGAGAACTTAATCAAAACGCCAATTATGCTCAAACACTTGGCTCAATTTATGACAATATTTCAGCAATGAATGGTGTAAACAGCGGGGTTGGGCTTTACATTCTTAACATTATTGCAATTTTTGAAGTTAAAGAATTGTCTTTGGATTTGTCAAATAGTGTTGTAATCAAAGATTATAATGGAACAGGTGTTGAAGAAACAACAACGCTAAAAGCCCTTAACTTAACAGGCAGCGTCGAAAATCTTGGAGAAAATTATGTTTACAACTATAATGATATAGCCCAAACAAAAGTTAAGACTGACTTCACATTTACTCTTGGCCAAAGCAACGCAAGTTTTTATGACATAGCTGGCGTTAGACTTGGATATAACGATGGCGCGTTCACACAAGTTGATGAGTGGCAAAATGAAGGAGAAAATCCACAAATTTATGCACAAGATTTTAAAGAATGTTTTAACAGTCTTTTGGAAGAACAAAGCGACATCACAAAAAAATATTCGTTCCAATTTGTTATAAAACAACACAAAGCCGAGATTACATTCCACTCTGGCGCTGCCGAAGGTGAATATCGTGCCAGCGGGGCAAGAGTTGCAAGGGCAGGCGAAATTATGAGTGGAGGACGTGATGTTGTAAATTCAACATACAAAAAGACTCTTTATTTTGGGCAAAGTGTTGAGTTTGCAAATGACCAAACTGATGAATATGAAAACATTAACACTTTGTTTGGAACAAGAAAAGGCTATGGCTTTGGCGGCTGGAATGTGTATGGCAAATCTGGAGAAGACCGTGCTGACAAAACGCTTTTGGACAACACATTTGCTTTTGCAACAAACTTCAATAAAATTTTTGCACAACACGCAGAGGGTTCAAACTTATGGCAAATTCATATTTACAAAATTTGGGCGCCAAAGGCATATGAAATAACATTTAACGGAAACGGAAATGATGAGAATGCAAATCCAAACCCAAATGTAATTAGGGCATATTTTGATGCACCATTCTCTTTTAATGCAATTCCAAGAAACGTTACAAGATTTGGTTACACCTTGCTTGGATGGGAAATAAATCTTGGAGAATTGGGGGAGACATTACTTTTTGAATATAAAGATGGTGTTTTCACCTTCAATTCAGAGTTAATTCAAAATGGTAAAGTTGTTGTTGGCGGAAGAGAATATTTTGTGCAAGATGATGAAAATTGGCTCTTGTGCATTGACGAGAACATTTCGCTTTTTGCTAGCTGGCAGGCAAACTCTTACAAAGTTACGGTTGATTATAATAGGTCTGGCGTTGAGACTGACAACAAAGTTTATGATGTTTTTTATGGACAAACATCTGGCTTTAAAGAACTTTTGGATGATGTAAAATCACAAAACTTGGAAAGAAGCCATTTCACCTTTGAGGGTGTGTTTTATGTGTATAACTCAATCTATCAAGAAGTTACGGAAACAGACGTTTTAACAAATGCAACTTTGGGGGCAGTTTTCCCACAAGGTGCACCGGCGGATTCAAATGTTTTAACGTTGTATGTGGGCTGGGCTTATGACAATGATAATCCATATGTTTTATCGCTTTCAGACACCAATTTTGGCGAAGATGTTTATAGGGGCGAAGCATATGCAAAAAATTTGACGGACAAATTCAATTCTTCAAATGTGGAAAATTGTGTTGGCTTCAATCTTTCCACCGGCACAAAATTGATTTCGCTTGTTGAAAACAACAATGTTTCAGTGAGTTGGCAAATTGGCTTAAATGGAGAGCTTAATCCGGTTCAATATTTTGCAACTGATGTTGGAGATTATTATTTCACTCTTTACATAAATTTAAAAGACAACGCAGTTATGCCAAAGAACATTTCAAGCATTTCAATTGGGCTTAGATACAGCATCACACCAGCAGAAATTGTTTTTGAAAGAAATGAGGAAAGGGCAAGATTTGTTTTTGCAAAGAAAATTATTGAGCCATATTATCCAGAAGAAGATATAAACAAATTGACAAGTTTTGGAACGGTGAACACACAAAACAGCGTTGCAAAGTTTATTGCAGACAAAGAAAACACAAAAAATTCAGGCGATGAAACAAAAATAACCACTGCAAGCGTTCAAGAAATTTATGAATACATTTTGGTTAAATTTTATCTCATGGGCGTTTCAAGCGGAGAGGAATACAAAGGTTATAAAAATTGGACATATCAAAATTATGTCAATTACAAAGCTGAAAGCGGCGAAAACGTTCAGAACATATTGAAAAATTTAAATTATTTTGAATATTACTCTTATGGAGCTGAGGCAAACAGATTTGATGCGTTTTTTGCTGATGTAATAAACTTCAAAGCGGGTTCTCTTGCTCAGACAAAAGGCGTACAAATACAATCTGTTAAAGTGTTAACAGAATTTGGCACGTTTGTTCCAAACTCAAGATATACAATTCGCTTATATCTAACCGCTACCGAGCAAAAAATGCTTAACAATTTTCAGCTTGAAAGGGATGGCGAGGATTATTATGTTGATTTTGACCAAGCGTTCCTTTTGAAGCAAACTCTTGAACTTCAAAATAGAGACAATTTTGTGGAAGTTTATTATATTGACGGAGAGAAGAATCGTCAAGTTGGCTTCAATGTGGACGTTGCTGTAAGTGACACAGATTTGCAAGCCAAAATTAAACTTGCAAAGGATTTCTTATATAACACCTATGGCCAAACATATTATTTGGTTGACAGCAAAAATTACATTTTTGTGGCAGCAAATGCCTACACATCAAATATGGGAACTGCCGAAGTTGACACGCAATACAATTATAAAGATGAAACAAACTATATATATTTAAGTGGCGTGTCTTTACTTGCGTTAAGAGATATTAATGTTGATGCAAACAGTTTCCAATTTGACAATGTGGAAAGTTATTTCAATTTGACAATGAACGAGGGCTATGTGTTTACAATCAAAAACACAAAAGGCGTTGCACACATAACGGTTCAGGCAAGATATTACACTTTGGATGCGGAAAGTGGCTTTGGAAGTTATATATTAAACGCAGAACGATTGATTTCCCTTGGAATTGACACCAACATTTTGAATGACTTCTTATATGTTTCAGAAATAGGATATAATGTTGACGGAGTTGCGGGCACGATTAACCTTGAAGAAGAAAAAATATTTGAAGGAAGAAAGCAAATTTTTGCAAACACTGCAAGCGGTGAAGTTGGCGTTCACCTTGCCGACATCGAAATTTCAAATGGTTATACGGTTGAGATTTTTGCAAGCAGCGCAGTAACGCAAATAAACTTTTCAACACGTGCAACAATAAATGACAACATTGCCATTTTCAAATGGTCGGAAACAACTTCAACCATCACAAATTTTGCTCAAACATGGGAAGTTCAAAAAAGCAGCGGAAACCGCTCAACCAAAACTTGGAGGCCTTCTGAGGAAGGGAGCAACAACTTGGAGTGGTATGCAATTTTCACAGATATAGTTGAAGTTGACTACACAAACATTCCGGGCGACGAAGCATCTGCATTTATCAAAATTGGACAAACAAAATATGAAGATGTGATAAAACCAGAAGTAAACGGCTTTACTCTCAACAAATTGGTTTTAAGCACAAATGAAGATTTGCAATTTGAAGGATTGTTTGATGCCGCAACAGGATTCTATAAACCACATTTTGCAACTGACAACAGAATAAAAATTTTCCAACCAATTGAAATTAAAACATATTGGGAAATTGACAACACAATTGAATATATTGCATACAACGGTGACGAGTATGTTTACACGGCAGATGTTTACACTTTCACAGACGTTTGGACGGTTGAAACGCTTTTGTATATAACGAATGAAAACACAACACTGTTTACATATTCATATGAATGGTCAAAAGGAAATCAAATTATTTCCAAAACACAAGAATTTTCGCTTGCTGGGAAAGGAACATATCAAGAAAGCGGCTTGTATAGGCTGACGATTTCTTCCAAATTGAAAGATGAATATCTTCACTTTGTTGATGAGGACACACAAACCACCGGCTCAACATATTATGAGTTCACGTTGCAATTTTTGAGAAGAAAGGTGACAAAAATTGAGCCTAGTGCCACAGAGTCATATTTTGCCGGCAGCAGCAGGAACCAAATAAGCAGTTGGGGGTTGACTGTAACCTATGAAGATGCGGCAGAAGAGGAAGAAGAATTTAGCATTGTTTACAACTCCGCGGATTTTGTTGTAACTTATGCTGGCAAAGTGGTTGCAGCCATGATTGATGCGGGAGAATACACAATCAAATACAAACTAAGAAGCGATTTGTATGATATTTCTGCTCTGGATAGGGCAAACGTTGTGGAAGATGGCGGGCAAGAGTGTTATCAATTTGTTTACACAATCAAACCTGTTGAGGTTGAACTTGAAGATTTTAGCATAGAAAAGGTGTTTAACACTCTTGTTGGCGAAAAAACTTTTGTTGGAAATGTTATAGCATCAACAGGCGAGAGCGTTGCGATTTCATTGACAAGAGACAAAGAAAACGAACTGAATGAACATGTGGGCTCTTATAAGTTGTATCTAGACGGCTCCGCCACATTTAGCCCAAACTACACTTTGAAAAAAGGCAACGTAAAACTTGTTGAAAATGGCGTTGTGCTAAATGACACCCAAGAACTTGGAATGCTTTACATCAGGCAAAGCGGCGGCTTGGAAATTAGATTTGGAGGAACGGATAAAGAAGATTACACAGCCAAGTTTGATGCAGAAGGTTACACGTTTGCTCTGAAAGTTGTTGGCGGCAATATTGCTCTTCAAATTTTGTGCAAAGGCAGCGTTGTTAAGTCATACAACGTGAAATTCTTTGACAAATCAACAGCAAGCTTCATCACAAACGGCACAATTTTGTCTATTTTGCAAGAATATGTTGAAGGGCTTACAACTGCTTTTCGAAGCGAAGCAACGGGCAGCACCGCCGCCAAGGTTTTGGAAAGTGGGGCATATTTCTATGTTGTGACAATCAGCCCAGATTTTAACGAATACTATCAAACCACAGAAATGTCAAATCAATATAGATTCATTATTGAAAGACAAGAAATTAAAACAGATTCTTGGACAATCACAAAAGTTTATGACGGAAACAACACTTTAAAATTGGATTTGGAGGGGCATGCACTCACCGGCGAGGCAGAAATGTTTGTAACAGCCACATTCTCTTCCATTCATGTTGGCGAAAAATTGAAGGTCACACTTGTGCTTGAAGGTTCAGATGAAAATCTTGCAAACTACAAACTTACAAAAACCGAATTTACAAATGGCGAAATCACGCCAAGAAACGCAACCATGACTTTTGGCATCAAAGATGCGTTTACATATGGTGAAATTTCAGAAAAAAATCTGGAAAGTTTAATCACAAGAAAGAGCGTAACTGAAACTGACGGCGGCAACAGTGTTGAGGACATCCTTTATGACAACACCTATTCGCTTTCTTATGGCGTTAAACTTGCAGACAATGGCGTGGTGCAAAAATCGCAAAGAGGCTTCTATTTTGTGGGCACTTACAGTTTGGATATAAAAGTTAACTATTCAACAGACTTTAATCTCACAATTGCTTATAATCCAGCAACTTTCACCATTGGCAAAAAGGTTGTCTCAGATTACCCCGTTACAAAAGCGACAAGAACTGTGCTTGATGCAGTTGAAAAAGAAATTTTGGACACATATTATGACACAGAAACAGGTGACACTTTAACTTTGCATTACTCAATTTCGGGAGAATATGAAAATACCGGATATTACAAGGTTGGCACGTATAACTTTGCTTTAGAAGAGGTTACATGCGATGACCTTTCAACTCCAAACTTGCAAGACAACTACTCAATCACAATTGCAGCAAACAATCAAGGCTTGCAAGTTACAGAAGCGCAGGCAACACTATATATTAAAATTTCAAATGAAGAAATTTTGAAACAAACCTACATTTCAAAGGATTATTCTTTCAGCCTTTCAGGAACAACACTCACTTTGAATGGTGAAACAACTGTCACATCTGAAATCAGCTTCTTTATTAAAGACGGAACGAAAAACACCCCAATTGAAAATGTTAATGCATCAAATCTTACAATTTACAGTGGAATTGCAACCAACACCAAGTTTAAAAATGCGGGCAATTACAATTTGGGCTTGTCTGGCACCGTTTCTGGCTACACAGCAGTTTCGTTTGACAAAACATATGTTTTTGTTGTTGAAGCAGCAGAAATCACTGTTCCAGACAGCGTCACAAAGGTTTATGACGGAAACAATGCTATTGATGTCACAGGAATTTCTGGCGTTTTGGGAAGTGACGATGTGAAAGTCACAGGAAGATATGCCGATACAAATGTAAATGTGGCTGACGAAACGTGGAATGTTAACCTTACTTTAAGCGGCGAGCAGGCAACGAACTACAAACTTTCCAAAGAGACAATAAAAGGAACAATCACAAAAGCAAACGCACATTTTGTTTACAATGGAGTAAGCAATATTGTTTTTGGCACAATCACAAATTCCTATGCTTTTGAAAGATATATTTTGGCGTATGAAGGAACTGAGGGCAACACAAAACTTGTTAGCATGTCGCAGTATGAACTGAATGTATCGGTGAAAAGAGAGGGCAGTGACGAACTTTACAGTGAGGCCAATTTCTTGCACGCAGGAACTTACACAATCACCTTTGCGGCAGTGGAAGAAGGCACAAGAAATTACACGATTGCAAATCTTGAAATCTCACTTACAATCACGGCTTACAGTGTGGATGTTTCCTTCTCAACAGCGGGGCAAATTCAAGCCACATTTGGAGACAAAGAAACGGAAAATCCACAAATTCCATTTATGTTTAGAACAAACTTAAATGAAAGCATACAGCTGATTTTAACAAGAGAAAAAGGAACAGAAAATCAAATTGGCTATTACAAAATCATAGATGCAAAGATTGCCGAAGATGAAGAATATTCAAATGACTACACAATCAACTTCTTGGGCGATTTAACTGATTTGGGGGCTTATCAAATTGTTGCTCCACAATTGCCATTGTATGTGCTTTTGAGTGATGAAGATGTTGTTAATTCTTTGGATTATCAAAATAATAACGAAATAATAAAACTTGAATATGACGGAAAAACCTATTCATCTGTCAGAGTTGACGGAAACGCAGCGGACGGATACAAACTTGTTATAACCAGCAGCGATGGCTTGGTTTCTCACAGCGAATATCCTTTGAGTTTCTACACAGCAAACGACGATGCATCAGTTTATACCAAATACACAGAAAACATTGTTGGGCTTTCGGCAAAATTCACATACACAAGCGCAATTTCCAAAAATGTTGGAACATATTGGATGAATGCAACCGCAATCACAGCAGGGGATTACTCTCAAACTGTTAAATTTGGCCGATATGGAGAAATTTCATGCTTTGCCATTCAAATCACGCCAAAAACGGTGACTCTGAACGTTAATGACAACGTTTTTGAAAGGCCATTCACAAACACGCAAGCAATTTATCACATTTCCAATGTTGATGCACCTACAATGTTGAATGGACTTGTTGAGGGAGAAGGCTTTGGCTTCACGTTAACATTGTATGAAAACATAGGAACGGAAGAGGCACCTCAAAAGGGAGAGATAGCACAATTTGTCAATGCAAAATCCTGCATAGTTGAAGGAATGATTGATGAAGATGATGTTGTTGGGGAAAACTACATTTTGGACGTTTCAAAAGTTGAGGGCCGCCTAACAAAAGTCACGCTTGTTATGGTTATAAACAATGTTGATTTGATTTACAATTATGGCGTTTTAGGTGACAATGCAGACCTTCCTTTTGAATTTGAAAATCCAGAGGGAGTAAGCAATTTTGACCTTTACAGAACAAATCACGCCGAAAGACTTGACGTTTCAATTAAAGTTGATGCAGGACAGCTCTCCAGTGCAGGATATTTGAAAGTTGGCACTTATGGCGCTCGTGTTTACGAAAAAAGGATTGATGATTTTAATTTGCAATTCAAAGTTGACAGAACAATTTATAACGATGACAATGGTTTAATCAGAGCGGCAAGAGTGGAAGTTTTGCCAATTAAAATCAGCTTGTCTGAAAAAACGGAAGCTTTTGACAAAATTTTCACAAAAAGATATGACGGAACAAAAGAAGTTCAATTCAAAAATGGCGATGACCTTAGGTTTAACATTGATGGCGTTTTGCAAGGCGATGAAGTTTTGATTTCAAAGGTTGAATATGAAAATGCAGGGGACGGCGAAAAAATTGCAATCATCTTTGAATTTGATGGAAACGATATTGAAAACTATGATTTAAGCCAAATTGAAAATAAATACTTTGGAACAATCACAGCAATAAGGGTTAAGCTTGAATTTGAAACACATGCCGAAGGGTCAACAGTTGTCAATCAAAACGGTGGAAACGTTTCAGATTTCTTCATCAAATATCCATTTGTGAACGGAAACATTTCTGCAAACATTTTGGATAATGCGGTGTTCCCTGTTGAAATCTCTGGAAAAGCCGGACATGCTTTTCTTGGTTGGTATATGTTCTTTGAGGTTGACAGCAGCTCGGCTGAACTTTTGCGAAGCTATGCGGTTGGACTCGAAAGCGAATATACTGACGGGAAATTTAAAGTTAAAATTGGAAACAACACATATTCAATGGATTTCTTTGCAAAATTGCTTGAAGACGCAACTTTGGGCTATTATTACAAAGCTGCCAACTATATTGCGGGTGAGCAAATTACATTTTTGCTTGAAGCAGAGTGGGAAACAAATTCCTATGAAGTGACAATCAATATTGTTGACGAAAATGGCAATCCATTCCCACAAGAATATGATTTGGTGAGAATTGAGTATGCCCATGCAAAAGATGAGAGCGGCCTTTCAAATGTGGTAATGAATGGACACACCTGCAAAGTTAATGTTGTGTTTGACGACATTATGAGAATTGGCTATGCAATAAATGACGAAACCAAGTGCCAATTTGTGGGCTTCTATTTGGGAAACGCATATATAAACGAATTGAGCGACGACAATTTCACAATAAACACAACACTTCTTCAAATCAAAAACGTTAAAGATGCTTACGTGTTTAATTTGAGATTTAGAATTTCACCTGTTGAAATATCGCTTGACTTCACAGCATGCGAAAATGCAACAGTTGAAAACACCACAGATTTCCTTTTGCAAGGCGACAGAGTTTGGGTTTACAACACAAATTATTTTGCTCTTAAAGAAAACGATATGACCCTTGCAGCGCTCTTGGAACTTGCACAATATGGCAATGTGGGCTATGACTTAACGCAAATCAATGAAATTGATGCTGCAAACTTTGGCAGCACGCATCTTTATGAAATTTTGCCAAGCAGCCCGGTTGACAGTCGATATGTTTTAAATCTTGTTGGGCGATTTGCTCCAAAACAAATTGAAGTCACTTTGCACTTTGGCTATTTGGAGGACGAAGAGGAAAAAATTGAAAATCAAACAATAGCCTTTGGCACAGCCTTTGGTGAAGCGGATTGGTGGCAAGCAGTGACAAGGCTTGGTTATGATTTTGTTGAGTGGAACACATCTGCTGCCGGCGACGGAAAAACTATAGACGAACAAACACAAGTTGACCAAGAAGAAAAATATGAGCTTTATGCAATTTGGGAAAAGCAAAAAGTGACCATTCATTTCGAGGTTACAAACGCAACGATTGTGTTTGACACTTTTGAAGGCTTGAACATCACAAGATATGATTGGGGATATGAAATAAACAGAATTGATTTTGAAACCACAGTTGCTTTCACAATCACTCCAAATCTTGGATATGAAATTGGAGAATTGCCAAGGGGATTTGTTTTGCTTCCAAGCGGAAAATATCAATTCACAATCCCAGCCAACACAGACGGGCAACAATTCTTAACTTACACAATTGAAATTAACAAACAGAACAACGAAATTGTGCTGCAAGGCGATGACCACATTGCACAATTTGCAGCGTTTGAGGGCGACACCACAAAGCAAATTGAGGGCGGAAAGTTTAATGTTCTCACAGACAATGCATTTAGAATTGAGGTGACCGCCGCCAAAGGTTATGAATTGATGCAAGATTTTGATGTGGTTGGCAATCCAGAAGAAAACACCAATTTTGTTGTTTCTTCAAATCTTGAAAACAGAACAGTTGAAGGGCAAATTGTTTCCGTTTTAACTGTTTACATCACCGGAATAAAGAGTGGATTAACCTTCACTTTTGCCACAGCAGCACGTTCAAATAGAATTTCCATAACTTTCCAAACCCCAGAAGGCAACACAAATGAGCAGACGGTCAGTGAAGTGTATTATGAAAACAATTCTCACGCCGTCACAACAACAAATTATGAACTTTATTTGCTCACAGGGCAAACGCTTGTTGTTCACGTGAAATTTGCTTATGGGTTTAAGTATGAAAATGGAAATTGCACAGCAAACGGAGTTACAGTTTCTGACATCGAAACAACGGAATATGTTGGCTATTACAAATTTGTGCTTTCTGGCGCGCAAACAGATGCCACAATTACAATTTCTGCAAAGAGAGAGCAATTCACCTTAACGGTTGAAGTTCGTTCGTATGATGCAGAAGGACGCTTGGTTGTTGATGGCGTTGCTGGCAACGAAGCCTTGGTTAATGGCGAAGATGCAAGTGCCGGCGTTAAAATCGATTACAACACCAAAGCAAGATTGTCAATTAAAACGGCTCCGGCATTTGGATTTGAGGGCTGGCTATATGCATATGAAGACCATCCTTTTGACACAAGCGAAAGCACAACTTACACAGTCACTGCCGACACAACCATTTATGCGGCATTCTATGAAGGCGAGAACTATGTCATTTGGTTTGGCTCTGTTCTTTTGGACACAAGTTATTTC